>CALKVD010000001.1 GCA_937996615.1 uncultured Rickettsiales bacterium
ATATTTTCATGTGTTGGAGAATATTAAGATTATGAAAAATAAGATAATGGTTTACAGAAATAACCTAAACTTCAAAGATAGTTTTCTCAATCAAAGTCGCAACGTTGCAACTCATTTATATTTTTTTGTTTTCATTTTTTATATCATAGTGCTGTACTTTGGCACTATGATTAGCTAAAGTACTTCCAGTGTTGTATTTTATATATTAAATAATACCGATATTATAGTGAGTACTGTTTATACTATTTTTAGCAAAAGTTTCGCTGCAGAAAAGTTGCAACAGCCTGTTATTGTCAAAAATGCCTTTAACATCTGGGCGTTGTTATTTACCATACCATGGGCAATGTATCAAGGTTTATGGAAACTTGCTGTTATTGTTATGACTTTCTATCTCCTGCTATTTTTTGGCGTTGATTATGGCTATATACCAGAAAAAATTCAGACATTATCTTGTTTTTTGCTCGCGTTTTATATCGCTTGTAATAGCGGATATTTTATCGAGATTGATCTTGAGAGTCGCGGCTACAAGTTAGTTGATTTGATTATTACAAAATCGACTGAGGAAGCAAGGGGTATATATCTCCAGAGAGTGGCAATGGGGCAAGTTGTCGATAGCGTTTCTAAAGAAGGTTAATAGAAATTAATGCTCTAAATATTATTTAGGCTTTGACACTAACTTATTAGTATAGCCAGAAAGACCCAAAAGCTTCTGACTGATGCTTTTACTACTATTTATATGACAAACTTATATGACAAACATTCGCTTTCCAAATACAAGACTACGGCGCAATCGCAATTCTGAATGGAGTAGGGCTGTTAATAGAGAAAACAACTTATCGGTGCAGAATTTAATTTTACCACTTTTTGTGGCTGAAGATGAAGCCGCTGGCGAAATTAAAACTATGCCAGGAGTAAGGCGCAATAGTTTGGCAGATTTGAAACTTTTGGTTCCTCAGATTGTTAATCTTGGAATCAAAGCTGTAATGTTGTTTCCATATGTACTACCGACTCTCAAAACTAATGATGGTATTGAGGCGTTAAATCCAGATAATATAATATATCGTGCTATTAAATTAATTAAGAATCTTGCTCCCCATCTAGGAGTTATTGTAGACGTTGCCCTGGACCCATTCACTTCCCACGGACATGATGGGGTTATCGATCAAAGCGGTTATGTTTTAAACGATAGGACGGTTGAAATTCTTTGTAGCCAAGCATTGTCTATTTCGAAAGCTGGTGCTGATGCTGTTGCTCCATCGGATATGATGGACGGTAGGGTTGGTTTTATTCGTGATGTTCTTGAATCGAATGGTTATCATAATATTCAAATAATATCATATGCAGCAAAATTTGCTTCAAACTTTTAGGCTCCATTTAGGGAAGGAGTTGGTTCAAAAGGAGCATTGGTTAGTGATAAAAAATCATACCAAATGGACTACTTTAATAGTGATGAAGCTATGGTTGAAATCAAAATGGATATTAATGAAGGTGCTGATATTGTTATCGTTAAACCAGGAATGGCCTACCTAGATATAGTTCATCGTGCTAGTAAATTGTTCAAGATACCAGTTTGGGCTTATCATGTTAGTGGTGAATATGGAATGTGGAAAGCGGCTGCAAACCAAGGAATTATTAATGGTGATGCTGCCTTGCTTGAGTTACTTACTTGCGCAGTACGGGCTGGAGCAAGGTCTGTCATTACCTACGCTGCTTTAGATGCAGCAAGGTTATTGCAAAACTAAATAATAAAGACGGAAAAAATATATGCGTAAATTACCTGTTTTGATACAGCAATGGATTTTGAAACATGGCATCAAATTATCAAAAATTTTACTTATTTTAACAGTAATATTTTATGCGTTGTTAGGTATATGGATTTTTATATATATTCCTGATGACTACCTCCAGGGACGACTAGTAAAGATTATGTATATTCATGTTCCCTGTGCTTGGATCTCAACGATATCATATTGCGCAATGGCTCTCTCTGCTTTTGCTTTTTTGATTTCTAGAATTCCGTTCTATGATATAATTGGGGAGGCTTTAGCGAAAATATCCCTTAATGCTACTGCAATTGCTTTGATCACTGGTGCAATTTGGGGTAAGCCTACTTGGGGGACATGGTGGGTTTGGGATGCGAGGCTGACTTCGGTTTTAGCTCAGTTTTTTTTATTGCTAGTTTATTATATGATTCGTAATAGCGGATCAAGTAGCGCTATGCTGTCTTATAATAATAGAATAGCGCAACAGCAGCACAAACCAAGAGGTAGGTTAATTTCCTTTCACTCAGCGCAGCTTAGTTCAATTATGGCTATTGTTGGTGTTATCAATGTCCCGATTATTAAACTTTCTGTGTATTTATGGCATAGTTTACATCAAACCAGTAGTGTTTTTACTAGTAGCGGTGTTCGGATTGATTCAGAGTTGTTCTCTCCATTGATTGTTGCTTTTATTGCTATTTCATTGTTTTATATTACGATTTTTCTTCGAGCTTTGACCAAGGTTTTTGGTACTCGTTCTAATGTTATATAATAGCGATGAGTTATTATATTAATTTATCATTATTTTTGGTTGCATTTAGTGTTATATTGTAGTAGCATAACAGCATAGCATTATCTATTCATTGCTTTTAATTATGCAACAAAAAAAACAAAATATGAATGATTCCAGAACTATTAAAATTTTTGAAACTTTACCGAAATTTTTTACTGATACTGGAGTAACAAACCCAACAAGACTGTGTGTTTTAGGCAATTTAAACCTTGATAGCTCAAATGATTCAGAGATTGAAAAAAATCATGAATTGTTTTATAAAAACTATAATCAATTTATTAAAGACTTTAATAGGCAACAAACTCTAATAGAAGAAAACGGGGCTTCTAGATTTATTGATATTAATTCTCAAGATATGAAAAAATTTCAATCCGATCAACATAAAGAATTCGACAAGATGTTCAAAGAAGCAAGAAAATCTCAAAATGTAAAGAATAACCAAAGATCACAGAAAATTAAAATAAAAATAGACAATCAATTTATTCTAGATAAAATTGAACTTTTGCGTAATGTTTTAAATCTACCAACAAACGTAAGCAATCAGGCGATTTATAATTTGGTGCAGCTATATCATCAAGGAATTTTCTTTCCCTTAGTAGAATCTCTTTCTTTGGATTATAATAACGACAACAAGTATATTTCTGACATATTATTCCCCATATCTTTTAGTGACAAATTTGGCAAAATGGTGATTAACAAAGACGGGAGCGCAACGTTGGTTTTATGTTTGCTTTATAAAGTTAAAATACAAAAATCAGAATCATATGGATTAGATTATGCTATAATCAAAATGGCACTGCCTCTTGATTTTAAAGATCCCAAAGCTGCTAAAGCAACTATATCTTTTATTCCATTGCAACATATGGTTGAGAAAATGCCAGGGGGTAATGAAAATATTAAAGAGTTGGTCCATATTTGGCATAAAGGGCAACAACGGTTGATGGAAAGTGGGTTTGTCCAGAAAAATAATCGGCAAATTAGTGATCAAGAAGCATTGAAGGATTTGATTGATATATGTAAACTAAATACAATCACTGCGGATGAAAATTGTCAGGCGAATTTTCCTGGCGATACAGAAAGCAAAAAAAAGGATTTTTATCCAGCTTTTATTGCAAAGTATGTTCAAGATGAGCAAAAATTTCAAGAAAGAGATGTAGTTGCAAAATATGCTCAAGCTCAAGCAATGCGGTTGCAGGTAGAAAAAAATAAATTAACCATCAGCAAAATTCAATTAACTTCTACAATTTCTAGTATGGGACTTATTGCATCAGTCATTCCGATGGTTTTTGTTGGTTGTTATGCACCTATTTTATTTATATCTGTGGCAATATTTAGTTTAGGTGTTGTTAGTTCTATTGCTGCTAGATGTTATGTCAATAAAAAGCATAGTCAATCGCAAAATATTCTAAACATGAGTCAAAATGCCCAAGAGATTGGTTATTAGTAAAAGTCAGTATCCTGGTTAAGTTTATTGCAATTAAGATTTGATATATCCAATTTGTTTGAGGAATTTTTCTTTATTAACGACAATCAGAGAAGAATGCTGGTCGCTAACCCCGGAAGTAATAACCAAATTCTCTCCGCTTACAACTAATCCTGATGGGAAAAAGACATCTTTTTCGATTGTTTGATTGTAAGGTATGGTATGAGCGAAAATAGGATTTCGGTTTATATCATCAACAAATCTTGCTTCACCTTTATCATTGAATTTTATAATTACTGGATAAGCAAAATAAACGAGCTTTACTGCTCTTTTTTTACCTGAAAGAGTATTTTTAATTTCGATTGAAGTGTGAGCAATGCTTAAATATGAATTGTCACCGATTGGAACAAATTGAGTTCCACCTCTAACTTGACCATAACCACTGTTGATTTTATTTGGCATCTTTGTGATGACTTTAGAGCTACCAGTTTTAATATTAGGTTCAATCAAAACTAAATTTGGTTCATAAGAATAGACAAAATAAAGTTTATTATTATGGATAATTGGTGACCAATTTTTTTCAACTTTGGACCCAAATGGAGATGGTAATCTTAAATAACGAGTTATTGTTGGGCCAGAATTTTGGTTAGTGATTTCGGCAAGATACATCGATCTATTGCCACCAATATTATCCATATTAAATAGCATATAAAGTTGGTTATGATACCGGAATAATCTTGGATCTTCAGCTGAGTGTATAATATTATGGCGTTCAAATTCTGCAGTGAGATCATAAATTTTTCCATATTTCTGGAAATTTTGATCCAGTTGCTGCAGCTGGAGAGTTGGAAAATAAGAGATTACATTTGTGCGATAATTGTTCTGATAATAATCTCTTAGAATTTTATTTGTATTATGGGTATGTCGATGATTGTATCGACTAGAAGTTTCAATCACATCACTTCTATAAGCAACAAGGTACCCGTCGCCATATTGCTCTATACCGGTATTATATCCATCAGTGATAATTTGATTTTCTAAAGGTTCTTTTGGATATTTGAGATTTGGAGCATATATTGCGTTTATGCTTGATTGGTCGATAATTTTTGCATATGTATCACTAATTTCTTGGTGCAATTTTGCTGATTTTTCTAAATCTTGAAGTTTGATGTCGCCCGCAATAATTTTTGAAATTAATATACCCCTCGCACTTGCTTGGCGATTGCAAGGCATTATCGCGTCTATATCCAAACCTTGTTCATAGAGAGAGATAAAAGTTTGAGCATCGTTTTTAAATAAAGCTACTGCTAAAGGATTTTTGGTCAGAAAACTGTGGTTACATTTTTTGCCTACTTTTGGGGTAAAATTTTTGTTTACCAAGCTGTTCATATCGACTCCCGAGTTTTGGAGAATTTTTACTACTGGGATATTAAAACTACTGGCCTGATATAAAAATATTTCGGGATAAAAATAAAGCAATCCAACAATATTAAAAGCTAAAACCGCTAAAATTATTTTATTTTTATATTTTGCAGCGAAATTTAAAATTATATTAAATGTGTTGAACAAAGAAAGCATGTTATTGAATTAATGAATAAAAATTTTTTTAAAAAAGCCTAGCTTTAATAACATATTGATTGGATATTTGCAAGGATTTTGAACTTAGGTTTGTTTTATTTAAATATACTAATCAATTAGTTAAGACTATAGCTCATTAATTTATCCCAGAACTATTTTTATTTGATATTATTTGCCGATACAAGAACTACTGAAGACTTTATCTAAAATCTCATCTAATTCTATATCACCCGTTAGTTGTGACAAGCTTTCAGCTGCGAATCTGATATCCTGAGCTGCCATATCAAGATGTTTATCCAAAGTGAAATTTTGCAAAAAATACAAACAATCCTGTAACCGTTCCAGTTGTCTAGCATTAGTAATAATAGGTTCAAGAGGTGATGTATGGGTCTCGGTTAAAATTTCTGTGATACTATTTAGTAGCACAGCCAGGTTACTAACTTCATTAGAGCGAAACGGTAATATTTTAATGATTTCTGAACAAACAGATTTTTGATTATTATCCATTTCTTGGTTAGTTGATTTGGCTATGAATTGCTGCAAACTTGTTTTGACTTGTTCGGTTGCTTGATTAATTTGATCTTGGGTTTTGATATCAGTTTTGTTTAATAGAATCAAAAGACGATTAGAAGCTAGGTGATGAGATATATTCAGATAGTTTTGAGAATGTATTACTGTTGCATATAGTAAATCAAGTTGTTTAATGATATCATCACTCAAATCTATTAGCCATATTACAACAAAAGCTCGTCCAACTTCAGAAATACTTCGTTTAATTCCCTCAAGTTCAATAGTATCTTTTGTGTTATCATTGATTCCGGCAGTGTCGGCAACTAGGACCAAAAATCCACCAATATCAAGTTTGACTTTAATCACGTCCCGAGTAGTGCCAGCAATATCTGAGACTATTGCAACATCTTGTTGTGCTAGTAGGTTAAGGAGGGTAGATTTGCCAGCGTTTGGTTGGCCAGCTAGAACAATCGGTATACCTTGGGTTATATTGGTATTGGATTTGCTTATAGAGATGCTGGTTTGAATTTGTTTGGTTAGCGAGGTGATATTGTCACTTACCTGTTGCAATATTTCGACAGGTATATCATCATCAGGAAAGTCGATATAAGCTTCGAGCAAAGCCATTGTTTCAATCAGTAAGTCACGCCATGTATTATATAAATTCTGTAGTTGGCCTGAGAGTTGTTGGGTTGCGATTTGGCGTTGGATTGAAGTTTCTGAATCTATTAAATCAGCCAAAGCTTCTATTTTTGTCAAATCAAATTTACCGTTACTAAAAGCTAGTCTACTGAATTCTCCTGGTTGAGCCATTCTTAGACACGGTATTTTCTGTAATACTGTGATGCTATCGCGAATTACTGCTATGCTACCATGCAGATGTAGCTCCAACATATCTTGACCAGTGAAACTATTAGGGCTTTTAAAATATAGCACTATAGCATGGTCTAAAATTGAGTCATTATTATAATTGTTATTTTCTGATTTAGAGAATTGATCATTGAGTTGGGAATTATGATGATTTGTCGTTACGGCATCTTTTGGTATCTTGAGGGTGATCAGTTTTGCAGCTCTGGGTTGAATCGACCCACCATAACCTAAGGAACGCAAAACCTTTAAACAGGAGTTGCCGCTCAGTCTAATCACTGCTACAGCTGATTTGCCATATGGCGTTGAGAGAGCAAATATTGTATCTTTTTCTTTGTAATCTTCCACAAAATTTAAAGTTTGAGTTATTATTTTATTTATTTTGGATTTTTGCTTTCTTATCTGGGATTTTCTAACCCTTGATTGCTTGCCAATCTAGTTTTTGTTTCGCTGCTGATTTTCTAACCTCGACCATATTCTTTTTTTAGCAAAATAAAATATGATAGTAAATACCAGGACGAAAATCATCACGCTCCAGCCCATACTCTTTCTTTCCTCCATTTCAGGTTCGGCTAGCCATTGGAGGAAATTTACAACATCATATGACATTTGATTTATTGTTGCGGCAGTACCGTCATCAAATTCAACTTGGTTATCGCTAACCAACGGAGGAGCCATTGCTAGCTGTTGCCCCCCGCCTGCGAAATATGGGTTATAATGCATGTTTTCCCCAACAACAAAATCTGTAGGCACAGGTTCTTGAAAACCAGTTAAAAGCGAATAAACATAATTTGCACCGTTGTCCCTAGCTTTGATAATTAGTGATAAATCAGGTGGATAGGCGCCGTTATTAACCGAACGAGCTTCTTTTTCGTTAGCATATGGTCCAGGCATATGATCAGACAAATTGCCTGGTCTGGTATACATCTGTCCCTCGTCGTTTGGTCCTGCGTTGATCGTATATCCGCTTGCTATTGTTTTTGCTATTACTGGACTATAACCAATTGCTGTCAGATTGCGAAAGGCAAGAGCATTAGCGGAGTGGCAAGCCGAACAGACTTCTTTAAAAACTTTAAATCCTCTTTGAATAGATTGGCGATCAAATTTTCCTTTGTAGCCTTCAAATGTCCATTCGATTTTTTTTGGCTGGCGAACATCGTTTGATGCGTTGGCGATTATTGATTTTGAGTTAAACAGTATAGATATCAAAATGATAGCAAAAATTCTAAACTTTCTTTGGTTCATCTGGGAGCGACGTTGAATATTTATACATAGCAAATTATTATTATGATCAATTGTGAATTAGCAACAACAAAATTTTTGATTTTTGCGGTAAGATAATTTTTTTATTTTTAGTTGCTAATTTCTAGTTGTTATTTTACTTTGAAAATAGGTAAATAATTATGACATAACTTAAACAAAACTAAAATTTATTCTTAGATCTTGATTTAATTTTCTCTAACCATAACTTATTGTAACTATTCCAAATTATGGCATATATCCCCAAAAAATTCATTACTCTACTAGTCACAACATTATATTTAATTTTTGCTATATGTTTTCATCCGCAAAAAGCAATTGCTTTGCCAGCGCCAATTAGCAAAGAGGAATTGTTAAAGAATAGCGATATATATGCCAAAATCAAAGTTCTTGGTGTTATGCGAGTAGATGATCAAACATATTCTAGCAATCCGACCCAAACTCAAAACAACTATGCCGAAGTTTATCAAGCTTGGGTTCAGCTTTTAGAGATATACAAGGGTGAGTACAAAATTCGTGATACCATAATAGTAAGATGGCAGGTTGATAAACATGGTTTAATTGGCAGTTGGTTTGTTCCACTGGCAAATGGCGAAGAAGTTACTATTTATCTAAAAAAATATGTAAGTCAAAACGAAAATAACCCAAGCAACAATAAATCTAGCGACTATTACACTGCGACCTATTATACAGCAAAAGAAAATTAGGTTATGTGACTTGCCTTAGCTGCAATTTTATAAGCAATAAACTATATTTCTTGGTCTCAGTTCCTTCTTGATGATCCTTGAAATGATTCGGCATATCGGCATTTTTATTTTAAATCTCTGTTCCAAAGAATCGATAAGTTGGACGGTTCGATAACCTTCTACTGTTGTTTGGTTTGCTTCGGCGATAATTTGGTCAAAATCTATTTCTTCATCAGAATCGCTTAATCCCATTTGATAGCCAAATGCAAAATTGCGTGATTTATTGCTGGAGCAGGTGAGGAACATATCGCCTATGCCTGCTGGAGAGATAATTGAACCTATTTTTGCTTTGGCGGCAATTGCTACTTTGCTAATTTCAGCAACGGAAGCTGCGAAAAATGAAGCTTTTGCATTTTCTCCTAGAGCTAATCCTTCGATTAGGCCAGATCCTATTGCGATAACATTTTTTAATGCTCCATAAATTTGGGTGCTAAGGGTGTTGGTATCGATTTTAAGAGAGAAATAAGGACTTTCGAGCAACAACCGTAAGATTGGTCCATAGCTTTTATATATTGTTGAAATAGTGCTTGCTGTTGGGAGATTTTGCATAACTTCGCTAGCAAAATTAGGTCCTGAAAGAACTGCTATAACTCCTTTCCAGCCACAATCTTCAACAACTTCAAGTGGCAACATCAAACTTTGCTGCTCGGTATTTCTAGGATTTTTGGTGATATTTGAATTGGGTTTTTCGATTCCTTTGCAACATAAGACTAGACCTGGAATTTCTCTAATTGTATCATGTTGCAATTTGATTTCGCTATAATCTTTTTTGAAATTGAGTTTTGCTTTACGGCAGGAAGCTATAAGCTGATTGATGACTTGCCGCAAGGCGTTAGTTGGAACGGCGATAAAGATTTCGGCACATTCAACCATATCATTCATATTGGTGGTTGCTGAGATATTGGGTGAAAGGGTTAGATCTGGAAAAAGTGGATTGATCGCATTGCTATTAATCGAATCCATTGTTGTTGGTTCGTTAGTATAAAGCAATACTGAATTCCAAGGTTTTGCTTTGATGAGGAGGGTGCTGATCGCAGTGCCCCAGGATCCTGCCCCGATAATTCCTATTTTTTTATTTTTTGTTGTCATGTATTTTTAATTTTTTATTGATTTTATTATTGCCGTTTAAGTAATATAGGATTGTAATACCACATTATAATCGATTTAATTAATCCTTTGTAGTATCTCCGTGTTAATTTTTGGATTATAGTAAGTTCTTAAATAGTTCAAGTATTCTTCTAGTAGCATATTCTGATATATTTGGGATGCACTGCTACCTAATCTAACTTTTTGCTCTGCAAGTTGTTCTTGATTGAAATAATTAATTCGTTCAACTTTACCTATTAGATAATTATTGGTTGTTTTGCTGGTATATATTTTAGATACTTGATTTTGGTTTAGGTCGAACAATTCTTCAACCAATGGTAGTGGCAGGTTGGCTGTTGGAGCTTGGGTGCGACTCAGGATTGTAAGCTTTGCTTTGTTGATGATTCCAACAGCTAATTCCTTTAGAGCTGGAGATTCAATTTGTTTGTTTTTAGCATTGCTATCGGTAATTGTAGGATTTAAGCTGTTGTCTTGCTCAATTTTTTGGTTTGGTTCTGTGTCATCTTGATTTGTAGTTTCTTGTTTTGACTTGCTATCTAGGGTTGTTTTCATCATTTCTCTGACCGTAGTTGCAAGGTTAGCAAGTTGCTGTTTTTGATGTTGTTTGTTCCATTTTTCTAAGACTTGTTGCTTGATTATCGAAAATTCTGGTAATTTTTCTGGATTAATAGCATTAACTCTTAAAATAATGTAAGAATCATCGAGTTCATTTTTACTTTTGCTATGATATACAGGAGTTGGAGCCGAATTTTGTTTTGCCTCGGTGCTAAATGCTGCAGTGATGAAAGAGCTATTGTTTTCTATTTGATTGTTGCTTTTTATAGTATTCAAACTAATTTTAGATTTATTTTGGGAACTTTGTTGATTTGGTCCATCTTGGTTTTCTTCCAATGTTTCATCAGCAAAAACTACTGCATTTTTGATTTCCAGCTTATAGGTTTTGGCTATTGTTTCGAGGTTGCTAGCTTTAAGTTCTGCATCGATTTTATTAACCAAATCATTAAGGAGTGAGTACTCTTTGTTGAGTTTGATATCAGCAACTAATTGGTTTTTAACTGAATCTAGAGTTTTGGTATGAGCCGGGTATATTTTCTCGATTCTAAAAATATGCCACCCTAATGGAGTTTTAATTGGAGCAGAGAATTTTCCTTCTGGTAAAGCAAAGAGAACAGCGCCTATCTCTTGTCCTAATGAATTAATTGTCACATTCTGTAAAAATTGGCTATATTGCGTTTTTGGTTTATTTTGTTTTGCGACCGTTGCAAAATCAGAACCAGCGACTAGTTGTTGATAGGTCGCAATAGCAGTTTGTTGATTTTGAATAATAATTTGCCGCACATCTCTCTTTTCTTGTTCATTCCAGATTGCTGCACGTTTTTCATATTCTGCTGCAATTTCTGGATCACTGACTGTGATATTGGGGTTAGTAGTTTTGAGTATGTCCCGAGTTATTTCAATATATGACACCACTCTTGACTCAGGTTGCATAAAATCTTCTTGGTTTGATTTTAGAAAAGCTTCCAGAGTTTTGGAATCAGGAATTGTGTTTGCTGGCAGATCTTTAGCGTTTAGTTCCACAATCTTTACTTCTCGCGGCGCATAGACAGCCTGAATCAATATATCTTTTTGTTGCGGGGCTATTGTCCCCTGGTTAGTTTGAAAAATCCGCAATAATTGGTCTTGAGACATGTGTTGCTTGATTTTATCGATTAGCACCATTTCAGTTAAATTGTTTTCTCTGAGGATCATATCAAATTTTTCGCGACTGAAGTTGCCTGTTTCATCTTTAAATGCAGCCATTCCAACAATTTCGTGACGAACCATATCATCGCTAATAGCAATTCCAAGTCGCTTAGCTTCTTGTTCCAACAGTCCATTATCTATCAGTTCATCTATTGCTTTTTGTTTTAATTCTTCTTCTGATATTTGAGTATTCAATGGATTTTGGACACTTTTTAGCGATCGCAAGGCTGTTTGAAAATCGTTGATGGTGTATTCTTTATCCTGAATCTTGATTAGCCATGTGTTATTGGTTGGAGTGGTGCTAAACATTTCGCTACCCAATCCCCAGGCGGCAAACGAAGCAGCCATGATACCCATTATGGCTTTGACCCACCAGCTGTTGGAATATTTGCGTATAAATTTCATTTTATTATAGTTAGTTTCTAGTTATTTTTATTATTTTGTTTTGGAGTTGCTCTGTTTGGTGCAATTCGTTAATCAAAAAACATATATATATAGTTTGCTAGTGATTAGGTCAAGATTTTATAAAATCAGAGCGGAGCTTTAACCACTATTATCTAGTGATCAGATTTTACTATATAATAATTATGATTTCGATTCTATATAATTTTTAGATTATAGGAAGGTACTAAATAAAAAATTTTTTATTTTTTTAGCTTTCTTAGAAAAACTCAAAAGCTATAGAGAAATTCTGATCAAAAAGAGGTTTTATAACGTTGAATTGTTGGATATAATAAAGTTTATTTTGATAATATTGAAAATTATGAGCTTATTTCGATTATATCTGCAAAATGTCTAGAATGGTGAGATAATATCTAAAATCTGTTTGCCGTACTGGTCCTGCTGATATTCAGCAATCACTCCTCTGCCGCCATATGAAAGTCTAGCTTCAGACACTCGATCTAGCTGTACTGTATTATTTGGTGATATGTCCGCAGGTCGAATTATCCCTTCAATTGTAATCTCTCTGACTTCGTAGTTAACTCTGACTTCTTGCGAGCCGCGTACAACCAAGTTACCACCTGGTAAAACTTTAATTACTGTGGTGCCAATTACGGTTTCCACAACTTCTTTGCGGTTTATATTTCCAGTACCAAATGAATTTGCATTAGAATTCAAACTGACCAAAGATGCTGGTGAGCTATTGCCATTATTAGGTAATAGATTGCGAACATCACCTTCTAAACCAAAAATATTTGGCATTCCGAGTTTGCTGTTTGATCCTCGAGCTTTGTTAGTATTATTATTCAAGGTTGCTTTATCTTTGATTAAAACAACGATTGAAACAAGATCGCCGACTTTATAGTTGGGTAGAAAAGCTTTGGCATTGGCTGGCCAGATACTTGCTGAATTTTGATATTGCTGACCATTTTGCTGATAGATGTTGGAATTAGGGTCATACATTGGATTATTTCTCATATATGCCAGTGTTTGCTCGTTTGTTGGGTCTACTTTGGTTTCATATACATTAACTTGGCTAAGTTTGGGCGCACGTCCAACATTTGCAAGTCTTTCGCTCATTACATCGCAGCCGCATATTATAATGCAGATTCCAAAAAGTTTTACTGTTGAGCTGATGCTAGGGATAATTTTGCGAAGAATAATATTGAGGATGTTGGGATGAATTTTCATCTCTATTAGTAAATGATTTAGTAATAGTAATTATATAATAATTATTTATTCATAATTGCAACATTTTCTTCATCAATCACAATCGCTCTTAGTACTTTGTTGCTTTCTAGGTTTCGCACCCTAACTATATCGCCAGCTTTGCCATTATCCAGGCATTTTACTGGGGTTTCGATGATTAGGTTATTTTTGTGATAGCGTAGCGTTACAATTGAACCGTTGGAAATAATTTTATATAACTCGATATCAGAATTGTCCAAAACTTTACCACTGTTGATATCTCTCGTTGCGATATATTGTTTAAGATTTTGATAGTCTATTTTTTGAGTAGGGGTGCTCTTTTGAGAATTATTAGTAAAATTATCAGATAATTCATCCCAATTAATTTTTTGTTTTGCCACCTCTTGTTTGAATAACCCAGAGGTCAGACGTTGCCCCGATTTGATATGACGCAAAGCTACGATTGTTGTTGTCTCTTCCATCAATTCCCCCTTGCAGAGCATTTCTCTGTCGTTAGGACATTGGAGTTTGATTAGGATAATATTTGGTTGAATCCTTCTTGCTAAGAACCGACAATTTTGCTCTCCGTTATTTTGTACTATTACATTGCCATCGAGAGGTGGATCTTCGCCTACAACAAATTCTGTACTTAAGTTAGTACCATCAATTTTTTCGCTATCACACTCATGATCTATGATAATTCTAGTGTTGGCTGGTAGATTTAGATTTTTAGAAATTTCTGCGACGATATCTTGTGTCGCATTTTTAATTGCTATATCAGTATAAGCTAAGGGCTGAATTTGATGGCACCAGAAAAAACAAAAAATTAAAAAAAATAATGTACCCAGAAGAATTAAATTTGTTTTTGTATTATATATTTTTTGCATACTATTATTAACTCTTTGATCTTAGAAAAAAGATAGAGGGAAAAATAGATTTTAGCAAATAGTATATAATAATTATTATATACTATTACTCAATCTTGTCGCCATTTTTAATATACATTTGTCCCATTGTAATTAGATCAATACTATGTGGTAATCCTGCAACAGTAATTTTATCTTCGCTTTCACCTAAAATATCTAGCTTAACATGGCGAGCAATACCATTTTCAACGATTGCAGCCCTTAGTTGCCCATCGTTGCTTGCAACTAAGGCAGAATGAGGAATTTGCTGAACCATTTGCTCTTTGCCAATAATTTTGGCATAAACTATTTCTCCGCTAGTCAAAGCTGAGTCCTGATTATCAAATTCTAGTTTGGTAGTGAAGGTGTGGTTTTGAGAATTACCAATCTGCCCCAAAAATTTCACTTTACCCTGCAATTCTTTTTGATCATTTATTTTGACGGTTGCAATTTTAGCCGTCGAAACCCTTTTTACTTCTCTGAGTGATAACGCAGTTTCAACTGTGATATGGCGTAAATCAGCAAAATCACCGATTGTGTTATGATTCGGGCCTAGAATTTCTCCTACCTTGACTTTAATATCATCGATACATCCGGCAAAAGGGGCGCTGACTGTTGTTTTAGCTAGTTGATCCTCGGCTAAACTTAAGGCTGATTTTGCTCCTGTTATTGCTGTTGTTGCTGCTTCTAGCTCAAGTTTTGAACTTAATCCCTTGTCATATAACTTCCTGATCGTATCATATTTTCTTTGAGAATTATTAAAATCAGCCTGTGCTTTTAGCAGTTCTTCAGGTTTATTGCTTTGTTCTATGCTCAGAATTGGATCACCTGCAGCAAGGCAAGTTCCTGGTTTTACAATAATATTCACCACTTTGCCAAAGACCTGGCTATATATTGTGAGGTGGTTGCTGGCGATTGCAGTGCCCCAAACTTCAACGCTGATTGGCATTTTTTTTGCTTGAAAGTTTTCTATTTTATAAAAGTGATTTAGATCACCCTTAGTTCGATCTACTTCTGGTTGATCAGAAGCAAATAAACCGGAAAACATCCAAAACACAAAGCAACTTACCCCTATTATGACTATTTTAAATTCCCGTTTAGCCTGCTGCCATTTTTTAATATTTTTGGATATTTGTGGGTGGCGCATCAGTTGTTGCACTATTTTTAGGCGGCAAAATAAGTATAGAATTTTGCTGTACCAAGCAAGCAAAATTCTATAACCTTTGTTGAGGTGATTTTGCAACATTTTTATTATTTTTATTTTTAACATACTGCCACTCTTGTTTTATTTATACTATACTAGCATCAAATTTTAGATAATCAAAATATCATAGGAACCATAAGAAGATTATATATATAAATTTACCAACCGATCAATCTCAATTTGATTCCATAATTTAACTTTAATTAACACTATATTAAAATAACAATTAAGATGTTACCAGAAATAGGCAATTTATTTATTCATTTAGCTCTAATATTAGAACTATTATGTTTTTTTATTCTTTTGGTCGACAATAGATTATATAGGTTAGTCGGATATCTATCATATTTTTATAGCATTCTAGCATTTGCATCTTTTGCTATTTTGGCTTATAGCTACTATGCATCTGATTTTTCGATGCTGTCGGTTGTGACTAGTTCCCAAATCAACAATCCGATAATGTATAAAATCGCTGCAAGCTGGAGTACCCACGAAGGTTCGATGTTACTCTGGAATTGCTATATGGTTTTATTTACCAGTCTGATGATTCTAATATCTCCTTCATCTTCTCTTGTTACTCGCTACTCAGTTTTAATTCAAACTTTTTTGAATATACTGTTTGCGGCCTTTACAGTGTTTAATTCTAATCCTTTTGTACGAATCTTTCCTGCTCCCTATGAAGGAATAGGCTTTAATCCTATTTTGCAAGATATAGCTCTTTTAATCCATCCGCCAATTCTATATTTAGGATATATTAGCACATCAGTGTTATATTCAATTACTGTTGCGGCATGTTTTGCACGAAATCAGTTGCAACATTGGTATTACCTGATTAAGCCATGGATATATTTTGCATGGTCGTTTCTAACTGCTGGTATTGCTTTGGGAAGCTGGTGGGCCTATCGCGAAATCGGTTGGGGAGGGTTTTGGTTTTGGGACCCGGTTGAAAATGCTTCGCTAATGCCTTGGCTTGCAATCACTGCTCTGCTCCACTTAATCCCGATAGTAAAACGCAAAATTGGTGTGTGGTTACTGGTTGCAATGTCTATTGCTTTCTTTTCTTTTGTTTTGACTGTGGTTGGTACAATAATCGTTCGTTCTGGTTTGATTACCTCGGTTCATAGTTTCGCGACTGATGCTAATCGAGGATTGGCCATTTTAGCTGGGTTGGTTATTATTTTGTTATTGGCTGGGGTTGCTTTGGTTTTTGCTTATAAAACTATAATGCAAAATAAAATCCATAATAAATTGGCAAATAAAAAACAAAGTTCAAGTCAGCAAAATAAATTTGAGACCAAAACTGATCTGATCAACCAAAAGCAGCATATTTTTTTGATTACCATTAATACGATCATAATAGGTTGTGTTCTGGTTATAGTTTTGCTTGGTACGCTATTTCCCTTGGCAGCCAAGCTCATTTTAGGTTTAGAAATCACAACCGATCCGCAATATTTTAACGCACTTTTGGGTCCATTTGGGGTTGGCATTGTTGTCTGTTGTATCATCGTGATAGTATGTTTTGATCGCAATAGTGGCACTAAAAACAACAGCTATATTATGGTACTACCCCACTGCTTTATTGCAATAGTAGGAATTGTAGCGGTAATAAATTATGGTGAACAAATAATGCCAAACATAAACAAAATTAGTTTAACAAATTGTGTCGCTCTTTTGGGTTTTGGTAGCAGTATAATGCTATATACTATCACTTTGCAGATGATCTCCCGTTTAATATTGTCGAAGTTATGGCGTAATTCAGGAAAATTTCTTTATATTTGGGGACACCTAGCGGTTGCAACTGTGATTGCTGGTATATCTCTTTGTAGTTATTTGGGATATGAGAAACAGAAGGTTTTATATCCTGTTTTAACCAGAGAAAAAAATCAAGTCAAAAACAACAACTTTATTAGATTAAACCAATATAATATCACGTTGCATGATATAGGTTACTACACTGAACCTAATTATACTGCTAAGGTGATGCATCTCAAACTAACTGACAGCAATAATCCCAACTCTGTTAGTTCCCTCTATCCAGAATTGCGTTCATATAGCGTTGAAAAGAAAAATACCGTTGAGACGGCAATATTTTCTACCCCCCTATATGATATATATATTGGAGTTAATCAGACAGATTTTAGTGATGATGTGATTATATCAGCTTACTATCGACCAGGGATTAATTTAATTTGGCTTGGGGCTTGCCTGATGTTTCTCTGTGGTATATATCGAACTTTCGAGAATATGCTAATGCTACTGGCTGAATCTTGACGCTAAATTTGCAACTATGAGTACAGTTAATGATTGAGGCACCAGAATCCCAAATGAGATTAATTGACACTAATTGTATTATATGCTTTTTATAGTTATCAAATAATATTTAAATTTTATTTTTCTAATATTACTCGTTTTATAGTTAACAATACACACTTTTATCTACTTCTTTGGCATTTTCGTTTATAATCTGTTTATCGTAAATACTCTATTAAGTTGAGTTTTTAAAAAATATTGTAGCAGACACAAATAATGACAAAAGGATTATAATG
>CALKVD010000002.1 GCA_937996615.1 uncultured Rickettsiales bacterium
GTTTGCAGATTCTTGATTGATGGGTTTTTTATCGTTTGTATTTCTAAAATATAAAACTAACACACCGTTATTAGTAATAATATTACTGATATAATCCAAAAGTTGGGTTATATTTGAATAATAGCTGAGAATATCATGTGCTACTATTATCCCATATTTGAAATTATGAGCATTTTCTGCTTTAGCAAAAAAATTCAATAGATTAGAAAATTGCATAACTTCGCTATAAACGTTCAGAGTATCATATTTTAGTTTTTTAGCTGTTTTGGCCATTAGATCAGACGGTTCAACTCCTACAATCAAATGACTGATTTTTTCTTTGCGACATAAATATCCAAAATTACCTATTCCTGGCAATATTTCCAACATATCGTTGCTTTCAAGTTTATTTTTGATATATGGCAAAATGAAATTTAGGACGTTATACTCTGCCGCTGCACCATCGTTCAAAAAATTGAGACTGAGATCTTTTTCAATTTTGGAAACTGTTTGCAGCTTTTGTTTTAACTCTAATCCATATCTATTGCGTTTTCTCTGAAGTAACGAACTTGGAATTAAATTGATATAATCTTGTTTATTGTTTAAAATTAAATCACAATATTTTGCTTCTTGGATAAAATTCTGGTCGCCTGACTTTAAGTATTTGGTAATATATTCTACGGCTTTTATATATTGGTATTTTTCCAAGTAACACCTACCTAGATAATAATCTATAGTTGCATCATTAATTTTTGTCATTAATCGCACAATTTTGAACCTCAGAATGGCGTCATTTATATTACCTATGTTAAAGTGATAAATTGCGAGATCAAAATTAGTTTTAGGTAAATTGGAAGCTTTAGCTTTAATTTCGTTGCTATAAGTCTCAATTACTTTTTTAGTATTTTTATATAGATCATGATAGTCATATTGTATTAATTTTGATATGCAACTTTGTGATTTTGATTTTACTTCGATTAAGATCGATTTAATTTTGTGAAACATATAAATAAACTAAAATTTGTATATAAATTTTTATTAAATTATCCAGCTTATTTTAGATGATGAATCAAATATATCAATTGTTATTGTTAATAAAAAAACAAAAATAATTACCTTGATTATAGTTGCTATTATGTAGCATGGATGTCAGAATGAAGAGACTCAATAATAATTTAATTAATCAAATAACTGCTGGCTGAATCTAAAAATGAGAAAGAGGAACAAAAACACTGCTAGAATTAAAAATAGGTTGTCTTTAATGATATTACTGCTATTGACAGTTTTATCATTGATATTTTTGTTTTCGCTTAAGTACCGAACCTTGCAACAAAAAGAATTGCTCCAAACAATTGAAGCTGAAGTCAAAAATAATAATGATAATATTCATATCCTAGAAGCAGAATTTTCTTACCTAAGCAATGTGCAGCGCATTCATAATATATATCAAAAAAACAATGGTTTAGAGCTTGGTGAATCAAAGAAAATCACAACATGTAATATATATAAAAATAAATCAAAAGGTTTTGATTGTAAAAGGTAGGCAAATGTGTATATATAAGTAATATTCATGAAAAAACTTATTTTTAAAGCAACAAATAGTTATGTTTATTGACGAGCAAATAGCAAGATCAAATCACTCTTCTAGAATCAAGAAGAGGATTTTGTTTTTGTTTGCCTTTATTCTAACATCATACTTAGTGATTGGATTTCGTCTTATCGATCTCTCAACTACAACTTACGCCACAATCCAACCTAAGCCATCAGCTGCTGTGTATCGTGGCGATATTCTAGATCGCAATGGAATGGTATTAGCAACAAATATTACTACAGCTTCTCTATATGCCCAGTCTAAACAACTAACTAATCCAACTGAAGTTGTTGAGATGTTAGCTAAAGCTTTACCAAAGCTCAATATTACTAAAATCAAAGAAAGATTTGATCTAAAACGTTACTTTGTCTGGATCAAGAGACACCTCTCTCCAGCAGAGCAGCAAAGAATTCATAACTTAGGTATTCCTGGACTATACATGATTGACGATCAACTAAGGCTATATCCTCAAGGTAATTTGTTTTCTCATGTGATAGGCTATTTAGATGTTGATGGGAATGGTTTATCTGGTATTGAGCTTTCTATGGATAGTTTATTAAAAAACTGTGACAACGACGCTAATCAAAACCAAGATATTGCTATTACTAATTCTGCTCTAGAAAAACATGACCAGAACGATTCTAATCGCAAAGTTCAACTATCTCTCAGTTTAGATTCAAGGGTTCAGCAAGTTGTTCACAATACTATTGCTGCAGCTGTCCGTAATAACCAGGCTCTTGGTGGAGTTGGCATAGTGACAGATGTAGATACGGGCGAAATTATTAGTCTTGTTAATTACCCTGATTTTAATCCCCACACTGTTTCTCAAGAAAAATCACCAAACATTTTTAACTATGCTTCCTTGGGTTTGCAAGAAATGGGTTCGACTTTTAAAATATTAACAGTGGCAACAGCTTTAGATATGGGTATTTTAAATATCAATGATGCTTTTAACGTTAGTATGCCTTTGAAAATTAATAACTTTACTATCCATGACTATAAAGGCAAGGGAGGTTGGCTTTCTGTTCCTGAGATTTTAATGTATTCTTCTAACATAGGTACGGCCCAAATAGGTCAAAAAATTGGAGCAAATAAACAAAGAGAATATCTCAAAAAATTTGGCCTTCTTGAAAAAATGCAGTTGGAAATTCCAGAAGTATCCAAACCACTATTTCCAAATGAAAAACGTTGGAGCAATGATATATATGTAAGCACGATTAGTTTTGGACATGGAGCCGCTGTGACTCCGCTACATACAATTAAGGCGTTTGCCGCTGTTGTTAATGGCGGGAGATTGATTCCTCTGACTCTTTTAAAAGAGGATGGGTTGAGCGGAAATAATAAGGAAAAATATCCTCAAGTTATTACCCCTAGTACTTCCAAAAAAATGCGTAGTCTATTATATTTAATTGCTAAATACGGTTCTGCTAAAAGAGCCAATGTTCCAGAATATTTAGTTGGGGGCAAAACCGGGACGGCTGAAAAAGTTCTGGCAACTGGCGGCTATAGTAAAGAAAAAAATCTGGCGTCATTTATTGGAGCTTTTCCTATGAATAAACCTCGCTATGCAGTTTTTGTAGCGATTGATGAACCAAAAAAAAATACCTATAATTCTTTTATGGCAACTGGCGGTATAGTTGCCGCACCTGTCGCTGGGGAAATCATAGCTAAAATTGCTAAAATATTATCGGTGGAATCTGTATCCCCAACTGATTCGGATGTTGAGCAAGTGACAAATATACAATATGTACCAAGATATCAACGTTAAATTAAAATATTAGATTAGGTCACTAGGTTGCAACATCTTTCAATTGTTGTTGACAAGGAATTTAGCTTTAGTACTTTTAAAACTAAGCAATAAAAAATTTAATAAATTATAAACAATTTGTACTTCCTGATTCTATGGTTTATAATTATACTATGGACAATACAACGTTATAATTTTAAAAATTCCAATGCAAAAATCATTCTACTATATTATCCTATTATTTGTAACTTTTATTTCTATAACTATTAATACTAACGCTATGGCTACTAATAAATTAACAACAAACAAATCAGAAACTGCAAGCTCTCAGCATAATAACCAAGATTATGCCACAATTGAAATTCAAGATATAGGTGAAGTTGTGATTAAGCTTTGCCCCTCTGCTGCTCCTCGTCATACTGAACGAATCCGCGAATTAGCCAACGAAAAATTTTATGATGGAATAGTGTTCCATAGAGCAATTCCGGGATTCATGGTCCAAACTGGTGATCCAACTGGAACTGGTTCAGGAGGAAGTAAAAAGCCTGATCTAATGGCTGAATTTAATAATATGCCACATAAACGTGGGACGGTTTCAATGGCTAGAACAAACGATCCAAATAGTGCTAATAGTCAATTTTTCATTATGCTCGACAATCACCCTAGTTTGGATCATCAGTATAGTGCCTTTGGCTATGTTATTTCTGGAATGGAGTTTGTGGATAAAATTCAGATGGGGGATGAAAACAAAAATGGTAAAGTAAATTCTCCTAGCATAATCAAAAAAATGTATGTTGGTACTCCTAAGGATTTCAAAATTCCAGATTCGGAAAATAGATGTATTCAATAATTGATTGAATATCAAATCATAATGAAGATAATTAAACCACAATCTGATGAGGCGGTTCTACATATTGCATTGGGTCAGACTTCGACTGAACAAGGTAAATTATTTGTTGAATATACCAATGCATTATCCCAGTTGTGTAGAGTGATTTGTATAGTTGATTCTGGAGTTGTGGCTTCTAAAATTTTGCAAAGTGCGCCACACGTTATTATTAATCAGCTTGAGTATGACTCGATTTTTGATTCCCTAAAAACAATGCGTAGCATCGCAAATTTAGCCGAACAACATCAGGCAAAATATATTGTCACCCACAGTAATGATGGGCTGTTACATGCTTTGTGGAGTAAGATTCGCTATAATTTACCAATAATTTCGGTTAAGCACCACTACAAGAAATCAGTTTTAGATCGGAAGAGCGTCGTGTAGGGAAAGAGTGTCTTCGCC
>CALKVD010000003.1 GCA_937996615.1 uncultured Rickettsiales bacterium
AATAAAATTGTTAGTATGATTAATGCTATTGATGCTATCAATAAAAAGCTTAAAATGCAAGTTAAAGCAAAAAAACATCGCTTTAAAACGAGATCTCGGAAGATATATGGTCAATCTTATCCGTGGGTATATGTTTAATAGACTCTTCGATTATAATTTTTGCCATTTTATTGTCGTCATATAAATAGATTTTATTATCGCGGATAGTACACTTTTTAATATGAAAAACATATCGTTCTTTTTTTGGTTTACTATTTGATAATCCCATAATGGTTCATTTTACTTTGAGCTATATACAACTCGATTTAATTTTTTTACAACACGTTTTAATTTAGCTGGTGTAGGATCTATAGGATCCGATTCTACTGGTGTAGGATCCGATTCTAATTTAGCCAGTATCTTATCAATGCTAATTCTTAAGTCCTCAATTACTTTATCTTGCATCAATATTTTTTTGTGCAAAATACAACATATTTTTTGATAATTTACAGTAAATATATTATTTTTGGGATTTATAAAACCATCATTATCTATAACTTCTTCAATCTCAGCTAGGTGAATCATATATAATTCATTAATATTATTTTTGACAATATCTTGAGCAATATATCCTAGTTCTGGAATATTTTTTGATATCTTTTTATTATATATTTTTGGTTTAATTGCATCCATAAATTTATTCACATATGCTTCATCTAAATCAACAATATTTTCTTTTAATCTAATATCACTATAAACATCTATTTCCCCAGATACCGCGATTCTCCCATTAAATTTAGCAGAAAAATTAACAGCACCAGAAGAACCAGAAGTACCTGTCGTACCAGAACTAGTTAAATATCCATAAGTAGTGACTGTTTGTGTATTAAAATTAACTTCTAGTGGATATGAGCCTCCTGCTGTTTGAATACCGACAGTACCGTTAGGGTTGCTATAGATTGAATTATTGCCAATGATGGTTTGGCCATAAGTAGCTGTATTATAATTATATGTGAAAAAATTCCCAACAGAATTTCCTGAGTAATGCATATGAGCACACATCCCGTATGCAGCTAACCCTGTTGTACTAAAAGAATTTGCATGAACACCTGTTCCCGCTATAAAATTATCTCCATTTTGACAAACTCCATTCCCTAACATTGAAAAAATAATTGTTCCTAAAGCTTGAGGCGTTGTTGTACTATTATAGTAAAATTGATGTCCATTCGATCCATTACTTGTGTATTGAATTGCAGAATTATTACAACCAATTTGATACGTTCCGGATGATGAATTTGCTTGATATAGTGTAATTATACAATTATTGAATGTGTTACCAAAATCTAGTCTAGATCTTGGTGGTATATTCGCTAGACCTAATGAATTTTGATGGCTAAAATAGTATTGACTATATGATCCACCAGAAGTAGCCGTTAATACAACAGAACCGTTCGCATCGCATAGATCGGAAGAGCGTCG
>CALKVD010000004.1 GCA_937996615.1 uncultured Rickettsiales bacterium
CTATGAAATTGAAATAATGAGATGATAATATAGAGGATAAATTATGCTCTTCTCTCAGCTTTGATACATTCTCGGCTCATATCCTCCTACTCCTATTGCAGAATATAGGATTTTATATTTGCTTTCAGCAATAGCATTCATAAATGTATGATTATTTTTCTGATCTTGATAATCCTGATATTCTTGCAAGTACTTTGGTACTTTTTTAAATTCAGTGGTTTGTGTTTGGATAAAAAGTTTCATTTTTGTTTTATCTAGCTCGCTCACTTCAAATTCTTCTTGAATTATCTTTGGGTTTTTTGTTTGTGTTCCTTGGGCTTTTGTTTTACTACCATAAGTAAAAGATGGTGTTATAGTTGTTGTGAGTTCTGGTCTTGTTGATATGGTGCTTTGATGTATCGTGGATTTTTTATCTGGATTTTTGCTTGATATGACACTTTGCAAAGAGGCCGGTGGTATATCTATTGATTTTGGAGTATCAAGCTGCAATTTATTTGTCAAAGATGAGTTTGATAATCCTCTACCGAAAATGCTACTATGATAAGATTGCTGAGGAGATAGCAAGCTTTCATCAAAACTAAACCTACGAGGAAAAAGTGGGTTTGACAAGTCTCCCATTGAACTCAAAGCAAAAACATATGTTGGTGCCCGAGTTCTATTTGGCTCTGGGCTATATCTTACAAGCTGTGTCGATTCTGGTGAAATGCTAAAATCTTTCCCCAATCCCGAGGTGAACAAACCCGGTTTAAATAGTGATGGATTACCACTATCTGGCTTAATACTATCCGAATGACTTTCTATTTGCCGCATCGACTGAGGTTGGCTAATGTTTTTATTTGATACGAATGAATTCCTAATTTGTTGTTTTGGATAAAGAATCGGCGGCTTTCCAATTATTAGGTCATTATCGCTTAATACGGTTTGACTGTCTTCATCAGATTGATCAAAGTCTTGATTTCTTAGTGTTGGTTTTCTGGTTTGGCTTCTTGTAGATAGATATGGATTATTTTTATCTGTATGATCTACTGTGCTGTTGCGCGAAGGTGGATTGCCTATCGAGATTGTTTCTATTCCTTCGGGATGGTTTGTTAATTGTGGGTCGGGCGAATGTGTTCCATTCGACTGATCCAACAAATTGCTTTTTTGAAGAGGAGGTTGGTTAGTAAAGTGATGAATTAAATTAGAAGTATTATTGCTGCTACTATTTTGATCTGGCTGATTGTCTTCTTCTTTACTAGGGGAAAGTTTGAATAAATTACTTTCTTCAGTATCGCTGCTGTGCAAATGATGAATTGGTTTTTGTTCCACTTCTTTCCGTGGTGGTAAGTAATTAAGTAGATCTCGATCTTGGTCTCGGTCTGAATGAGGAGTGAATTCCTGTTCCGCTTCTTGATCTTGTAACGGATAGCAAGATTCATTGCTGAATAAATCTAGATGTTCAACTTGATCTGAATGACGAATGAATTCCTGTTCCACTTCTTTCCATGGTGATAAAAAGGGGCTACTTAATACACTTTTGTCCTCAGCAAACCCAATACTATTTAAATGATCAATTGATTGTCTTTGCCCTTTTGGTGATAGAGGTTGGTGTAGACTGTTCTTTGCTTCTGCTAATTTCGCTTTTAGCTCTTTGATGGTTTGGCTCTTTTCCTCTATACCTGATTTGAGGATTTCTTTCTTAGTGTTAATTTTGTCGAATTTTTCTAATATTTCTTGTATGTTTTGTGAGGAAATATCATTTTCGCTGATTATTTTCTCGATTTTCTGTTGCTCTATTTGAGTAATAATATTGATTTTTTTTAAAAGACCGTTGATTCCTGCGATATTGTTGGATTTTAATGTATATTTTGCGGGATTATTGGGATTTGATGTATATTCTCTGAAACTCTTTGGTGTTATTTTCTTTATTGGATCAATAAAACGATCTGAAGTTTTAAAATCTTTAATATCATATTGATGAATAGCTTCGAGTGCAGATTGTGAAATTTGGATCAAATGAACTAACTCTTCGGTATAGTCTTTCTGAGGTATATTATAATAAGTATTGGTTACCGGATCTCCTTTTAGTCTTGCTTTTAATTGACCGATATATTTGTTGTGATGTT
>CALKVD010000005.1 GCA_937996615.1 uncultured Rickettsiales bacterium
CATTATCATATGTTGAACCTAAGAATTTGCGTAATTTAGATTTTTTAAATGCCGAGTTAGAAGTGCTCGAATTTCGTACGCTACTTGTAGTATTTGAAATCATCAGAAAATAATAAAAAATAAAAACATTACGCTAAAAGCGCATAAAACAAAAGTTTAAAAACTAACTTACTAATACTTAATTATAGATATTAATAAGTTGCAACAATTCAATTAAGTAAAACAAATTTTGATATTGGAAAATCTGATTTTACTAAAACAATACACCACTTCACTACTAAATCAAAATACAATAAAATAAAAATTCATTATTTATTCGAATTAATTAATACGCTATCAAAATATATCAAAATAAACGTCGCTAGCTAGCAATTTTTTCACATATATTTCAAACTATAAACAAACATCTCTAACATTGGTCATCATAAACTAACTTTGCCGATTTAATCTTTGCTTTTAACGAATATTTTAATCTATTAATTTTAGGTTCAGTTGGTTATCAGCTTGTTTTTGGTATCGCCGTTTATTATATCGGCTGAGTTGATAAGAATGGCACAAAGATCTGGTATAATTAGTTGTCATTAATGGTAAAGAAATTCTACTAAATCGAAAGCAATCTAAAATTGTTCATAATATATGATATAGAAACAAAAATCGATTGCTCTCAGCTGCCTAGACCTCCAAAATTATAATTTACACTAACTCTGTTATTGTACTTTGACAGTAGCACCAGCTGCTTCAAGTAATTTCTTAAAATTATCAGAATCAGCTTTTGATACAGCGCTTTTAACTGTTTTTGGAGCGCCTTCTACAAGTTCCTTAGCTTGACCTAAAGAAAGTCCAGAGTCAATCGTTCTGACTGTTTTGATTACTTCAAGTTTCTTAGCAGCGTCAAAACCGGTTAGGATAACATCGAATTCTGTTTGTGCTTCTTCAGCAACAGCTGCTGCTGCAGGACCAGCAGCCATCATTACTGGAGCGGCAGATGCAGCACTAACTCCCCATTTTTCTTCAAGCATTTTTGATAATTCTGCTGCTTCTAGTAGGGTCAAAGCAGAAAGATCTGTAATTATTTGCTCAAGACGATTAGACATAAAAACCTCTAAATTGTTAAAATTATTTATAATATTTAATTTTGTTAAAATAACAGTTGACGAACCAACCTAGCACTAGATTGACGATTAGGCAAGATTAATTTTGCTTTACTGACTTCGCATGCAAAACGCCGACAACTTTTTGAGCTGGGGCATTGAGTATTGAGACAATTTTTGTCGCTGGGGCATTGACTATACCAATGATTTTGCTGCGAATTACATCTAGCGATGGTAATTTTGACAGTTTATTGATATCGTTTAGGCCTAGCGACTTGCCATCTCCAGTCATTCCGCTTAAAATTGCTGTTTTTTCATTATTTTCTTCACAAAATTCCACTAATGTTTTTGTTAGTGCTACTATGTCGTTATGTGTATATACTAGCACATTAGGACCGGTTAGTGGAGAAATCATGGATTCATAAACTGAACCTTTTGCAGCTAATTTGGATAGTTTATTTTTAGCGACAACACATTTACCACCAGAACCAGCAATCGCTCTACGCAATTCTTGGAAAGTTTTTACGGATAATCCATCGTTGCGAAACAATAAAACCATCGAAGAAGAGAATGCATTCTCTGATAATTGTTGTACTAATTGTTTTTTCTCTAATTTATTCACTGTAAAACCAAAATTTAATGATATTTTTAGAAAATCAATGCCGGATCATGCTAAGCTATTAAACTTGCTAAGTCAAGTGGTATTGATGGTCCTTGGCTAGTTGTTATATAGGCGGCTAAAATATAGACGCCACTAACTGACTGGGGTTTTGCTGCTAAAATTGCTTCGTATAGTGCGTTGATGTTTGATTTTAACGCATTTGCTTCAAAGCTTAGTTTGCCAATAGCGGCATGAATCACACCACCTTTGTCATTTTTGAATTCGATTCTGCCGTTTTTAGTTTGTTTAATTATGCCGACAATATCTTCACCGACAGTGCCAAATTTAGGGTTTGGCATTAATCCGCGTGGGCCTAATATTTTACCCAATGCAACTAGTTTTGGCATCATTCCAGGTGTTGCAACACAAGAATCAAAATCGATTTTGCCATTTTTTAGTGATTCGATAACAGTGTCATTACCGGCAATATCAGCTCCAGCATCTAGAGCTTTTTGGATTAATCCATCTTCAACAAATGCCACTATTCTCACTTTTTTGCCAAGTCCCGAAGGAGCTACAACATTACCGCGCACCCCCTGGTCCGATTGTCTTGGATCAATACCTA
>CALKVD010000006.1 GCA_937996615.1 uncultured Rickettsiales bacterium
TACTCCAACTATAATTCATAAGCTACTCAAAATACAAAATTTGTGTTAAAATTTACGTTTTTTATTATATTTATTGCCTCACCAAAATTAAATAAAGTATTTTTTTCTTTTAGTCAATAGAATTTGTTAATATCAGATTCATGTGCTTGCTTCTTTCGCTTTAATTTATTAAAATTTTGTTTTTGCTCGAATTTTATGCTTTTATATATCGATTGTATGAATTTTTTGCTGCTAGAAGGAGGCTGAAACTCTTTATCGATTGCAAAGCTCAAAAGTTGCCCCAAAGGGAAATTTGCAATAACAAAGAATCTTTTGATTCAAGGAATGGAACATGAGCTAATCGCTGAATATACTGGACTAGCCTCAGAAGAAATCTTGCCTCTTATGCAAATAAAATTCATGTTAAAACATTATTAAATATCTCTTGTATTTATTGATACTACAACTTATACTGGCGTTTGTAAGTTGTAGTGATGCTTTTGGTTCCATCTCTGATCCTTCCCACTATTTTCATTATGGCGACCATTCACTACAGCTTGCTTCTATAGCCAAATCTCATAATGTTTTATCTTACTTTCTTTGCTTTAGTCAAAATATTATATTAATCAAATTGGACTTCCAAATAACCTATCATTGAAATATGATTATCAGTTAATTGATTTAAATTATATAAACCTATATAGTTTAGATTAAGTAAAATATATCAATAGTATAATATTAAATCATATATGATAAACCAAACTCATCATACTTTTGAAACAAGATTTGTTGGTATAGATTTAGGTACTACTAATTCTTTAATCGCCGTTGCAACTGGTGATGATATAGCTAGCGTCCGGATTCTTGCAAAATCTCCATCAATTATTCACTTTAGCAAAAATGGCATATCTTTTGGCAAAAACGCAGAACAAGAAACTAAATCTTTTCGTTCGATCAAAAGATTAATCGGCAAAGGTATTGACAATCTAGATGAAATCAACTGTTCATATGATATTAATCTCAAAACTTCTAATAACCATGTATTAAAGCTGCACGCACCGAATAATAAAGAATATACCCCCCTTGAAATAACAGCAGAAATGTTGCTACATCTGAAAAATGATGCTGAAAAAATTTTACAGTATCCAATCAGCAAAGCAGTAATAACCGTACCCGCACATTTTGATGAAGCGGCAAGAATTGCCACTCGTGACGCCGCCAGGGTTGCTGGGATAGAGGTACTACGCCTTTTAAACGAACCGACTGCTGCCGCAGTAGCCTATGGGCTACACCGCGATGCAAATGGTTATTTTTTGATTTATGACTTAGGGGGAGGTACATTTGACATATCGGTTATGAAAATGAGTGAAGGTGTTTTAAGGGTAATTGCAACTGGAGGCGATAGCAACTTAGGAGGAGATGATTTTGATGTTGCTTTGATGAGTTACTTATATCAGCAATATGGAATCGACATAGACCAAATAACCGCTCGCACTCTCAAAGAAAAACTCAGCACCGACAAACAAATCAGCATCATTCATCAAGACAAAAGTGCAATTATAACAAAAGATGAAGTAAGTATAGTTTGGGAACCATTGATTCAACAAACAACTAGTATCATAAAGAAGACTTTGCTAGATGCAGGTATGCATCTAGCTGACTTTGATGATATGATTTTAGTTGGCGGAGCGACAAAAATGCCTTGTGTAAAAGAAATGCTCCAAAATATGCTAAATGATGCTAAATCAAAAGCAAAACTTCTCAGCACCATCAGCCCTGATGATGTCGTCGCAATTGGAGCAGCAATCCAAGCAAGATCATTGCAAAATGGTAACGGCAAATTACTTCTAGACGTTGTACCCCTATCTTTAGGAATCGAGGTTATGGGAGATGTAGTTGAAGTTATAATACCAAGAAATACAGCAATTCCTGCAATCGTTACTAAATCTTTCGGCCTCCAACATTCGCGACACAAAAATATCAAAATCCATATTCTGCAAGGAGAAGGAAAAAAGATCAGTGAATGCAGATCATTAGGACAATTTATTATGAAGTATAATAAAGATCATCAACCAAAGCCAAAGGAACAAATAAATGTTCAGTTTTGCATAGATGCTGACGGTATTCTGACAATTAACGCTCAAGCTGATAATTCTGCAGCCAGTTGTGAATTTACCGTCAAACCTTCCCATGGCTTAAATGAAGAAAACATCCTGAAGCTTATTGCAGCAAAACAAAAACAAAGCTTATGAAACCTGAAAATAATTATAACACATAATATATAATATTAATATGAAACATAAAACAGCAGTAGTTCTATTCAATCTAGGAGGACCAGACAGACAAAGCGCAGTTCGACCATTTCTCTTCAATATGTTCAGCGACAAAGCAATAATTCCTTTGCCGTCTGCTCTACGTTATTTTATCGCTCAGTTTATTTCTAGAATAAGGGAAAAAAAATCACAAAAAATCTATGCCCAAATTGGTGGCAAATCACCGATTCTCGAAGAAACTAAAATTCAATCAGCAGCATTAGAAACAATACTCAATAATCCGCGAGATCAAATCAACGACAAAGAAAGGATAAAAGCAAAAAAGCAAAAAATGCAAAATGAGTTTCGTACATTTATTGCAATGCGTTATTGGCATCCCTTTACAACCGAAACTTGTATTGAAGTCAGTAAATATAAACCGGACTCAATAATCCTTTTGCCACTATATCCTCAGTTTTCAACCACCACAACCGAATCCTCTTTTGCAGAATGGGACAAACAATGGCAAAAAATCAATGATCATAATTTAAATAATCCAGCTGTATATAAAATAACGTCATATTACGATGATGAGTTGTTTATTGCTTCTCATGCTAATCTACTAGTACAAGCATATAATGGGATGGTAGCAAAATTGAATGATAGTAAAATATTTAAAACCCAAGATAGCAAATCGGTACAGGAAAAAATCATCGTATTATTTTCAGCACATGGCCTACCCCAAAGCGTCATCGATGGAGGTGACCCATATCAAAGCCAAACCGAAGCAAGCATGGAAGCAATCATGCGAAAATTCAAACAACTGATGTTAGAAAAATCTAAGACAGAAGAAAAGAATTCTAGCAAACAAAACCCAACACAAACCGCATTTGAAAAATTCCAATACCGCCTCTGCTATCAAAGCAAAGTTGGTCCAATGAAATGGCTAGAACCCAGTAGCGAAAACGAAATTATTGCTGCAGCTCAGAACAAAATGGGTATAATAGTCCTCCCTATTTCTTTTGTATCTGAACATTCTGAAACTTTGGTTGAGCTTGATATTGACTACCGCTGGCTAGCAGAAACCAATGGTGCAGCAGCTTATATTAGGGTTCCGGCACTGCGAGATCAAAGCCTATATATAGAATGCCTAGCTAAATTATGTCACCAAAAACTGGACAGTTAAATTGCTTGTTTTTAAATCTAATCCATAAACATTCCACCATTAACATGTAACGTATGGCCGGTGATATAATGGCTTTCGCTTGAAGCAAGAAACACAGCTGCAGCTGCAACATCTTCAGGCTGACCTAGTTTTGCTGCTGGTATCCGAGTTTTGATTCCTTCCTTTTGTTCAGGCGTCAGGCTGTCAGTCATTGGCGACACAATAAAACCTGGAGCGATACAATTTACTGTAATATTACGAGTTGCTACTTCCTGAGCGATGCTTTTAGTCATCCCGATAATACCAGCTTTACTTGCCGCATAGTTTGCCTGGCCCTTGTTACCGATACAACCTATGACAGAAGTTATATTTATAATCCGCCCATATCGTTGCTTAATCATACTTTTTGCTGCTGCTCGATTTAAAATGAAAGTTGTAGTCAGATTCAGGTCAATTACCCTGTTCCAATCTTCATCATTCATTCGTAACACAAGCTGATCTGCGGTTACTCCAGCATTACAAACTAGAATATCAAGCGGTGAGCTGATTTTTTCTTCAGCTTGTTGCATCAGTTGTGCAGTAGCTTGATGATCACTCAAATCATGAGTTAACGTTTTAATTCTTCCCTGTGGCATTTGGGCAACTAATTCGTCTAGCGCTTCAGCTCGCCTACCAGTTGCAACAACAGTTGCACCAGCTTGAACCAGAGCTATTGTAATTGCCTTCCCTATTCCACCAGTTGCACCTGTAACCAGGGCGTTTTTTCCATTTAATTCAAACATCATTATTTAATTTTTAAAAATTGGTTATTATTTATAATTTTTTACAATCATATCTCAGTATATCTTAGATAATTTGGCTATATTAGCGTTATTTAACAATTCAGTAACATTGCAGCAACATTTTCAATTTCTTCGACCGAATGAAGAGAGAGTGCCTTATAATCTGGATACATCTTTTTATTCAGTCCGGTCAAAACTTTACCAGGGCCAATTTCAAGATAGGTATCACAATTAAACTTCTCAGCTATATATTGAATACTTTCTCTCCACCTAACCCGACCAGTAATTTGTTTGGTCAAAAGGTCCGGTACTTGAGCGCAATCAGTAGTTGCAACAGCTGTATAATTTGCTACCACTGGAATACTAAACTTACCATAGTGGGTTTGCTCTAAAGCTTGCTGCATAACCGTTGCTGCTGATTGAATCATTGAAGAATGGAACGGGGCACTGACCTGAAGCTTAATTGCTTTTTTTGCTCCATTGTCAGCAGCAATCAATGCAGCATAATCTATCGCCTTAGTTTCGCCACTAAGAACAACCTGACCAGCCCCATTGTCGTTTGCAACTTCACAAACTGTACTACAATTTTTTGCAGCTAATTCTGCAATTTTTATTGCATTTTCTAACTCAGTACCAAGAAGAGCCAGCATCGCGCCAGAGCCAAGAGAAACTGAGTCTTGCATCGCGTTTCCTCTCAACCTAAGCAATCGTGCCGTATCAGCTAAACTAATAACTCCAGCGACACAAAGTGCGCTATATTCACCTAACGAATGACCTGCTGCAACAATTCCAATATCTTGAGCATTTTTTAGATGCATCTGTTGCAACAAAACTCGCCAAACAGCAACCGAAACCGCCATGATTGCTGGCTGGGCATTACTAGTTAAAGTTAATTCCGCCGCATCTCCATCAAAAATCAGCTTTGAGAGATTCTGTTGCAAAATAGCATCAACCTCTTCAAAAACTTCTCGTGCAGTAGCAAAATTATCGTATAACTCCTTCCCCATGCCAATAAATTGTGAACCCTGCCCTGGGAACAGTATGGCGATCTTGCTTTTCATATTAAGAACCATATTATTATGTTAATCTATTAATTTATTAATTATATTTAGTTGTATAGTTTTAGTAATACAGTAATCTGTATCATAAACTAAGTTAGTTATAAAGCCCCTAAAATGATTTTAAATTCGATTTTAAATAAAAAAGCAAAACAACTAAGAGAAAATCTTGATAGTTTATGGTCTGACATATTGCAAAGACATCACGACTCCAATATCAACAAACTCGACTTAGTTCCGTTCTATACCTCGATCGATTTGCGACATAGCTCTTTTAAAATAGCACCAATTGATACCAACATCTTTCCAGCTGGCTTCCACCATCTTTCGGATGAGAGTAAAAAAAATGCAACCAAATTAATGGGGTATTATTTAGCTAATGCCCTCAAAAATAAAAACATTTATGACTGTAATATATTATTAGTTGCGGAAAATTTTGATCGCAACCAGCAATACTTGGCTAACATTATAGCATTAGAAAAGATACTGGAAGGTACTAAAGCAAAAATAAAAAAAATAAATTTATTTGATCAAGAATTAGACCAATTACGGGAAGAGAATTATTACTCTGATATTGTTGTCTTGAACGCAGATTTAACTTCAGGATTGCCCGATAAACTCATCGATTTAACTCAATCTTGGGTTGTAAAACATAAAACCAAAACTAAGATAATACCAAGCATATTATATGGCTGGTATCAGAGAAGTAAGTTCCGCCACTTTGAGTTGTATAACCAGCTTGTAGAAATGATCGCAAAACAAATCGGGTTTGATCCTTGGCTCTGCTCAACCAATATATCATTTTGTGATGAGATAGATTTTCGCGCTCTCCAGGGAGCCGATAAACTTGCCCAAATTGTTGATGATTTAATCGCCAAAACAAAACAAAAATATATCGAATACGGAATTAATCAAGACCCATACGCAATAGTTAAGGCTGATAACGGCACTTTTGGAATGGGAATCGTTAAAGTTAATTCTGGTGACGATGTGTTGAATTTTAACAAAAAAATACGCCATAAAATGGCAACAGTTAGAGATGGCGTCGAAAATCATAAAGTTATTATCCAAGAAGGAATACCATCAAATTTAACTAATTTAGGTTTAAGTACTTCCGGACCAGAATATAATAGTTATGATATAAGCGATAATGGCCAAACTGAAGCCAAAGTCGCCGAACGGGTTTTGTATTTAACTGCTGGTCAAATAGTTGGAACAATGCTTAGATCCGTCCCAAATAAAAATGAGTCTGACATATTAAATGCTACTGGAATGGTAATAGAAACTGAAAACAGTTATGCTCCGAGTGAAACTGAAATGTTTATTGCGGAACTAGCTTCTATAGCAGCGATTCTCGAACTAGACACTTTTTTGGATCATTTCACAGAGAAATCAAATAATTCTTTACGAAATAATTAAAATATATTCCTATATATAGTTCAACCGCCTGCAATTCAATCATCAGCTGTTTTTGTTTGAATTTTTTTACTATTAGCAATGATTTCTGGCAACTCCACTTTAATTTTTTCAATTTGCTCGCTATTTAGTAAAAGTAGGTGATCATCTAAATTTAATGCTATTAAATCACGAATTCCAATTGCGATCACTTTTTTATCACTACTATATATATAACTATTTTTGGAATCAATATCCACCACATCTTTTAAAGATTTGTGTTTTTTAGTTGAGACCGCTTGTAACAAACCTTCCCATGACCCAAGATCATTCCAATCGGTAGATTTGATTTCAACACAACGTAAATTTTTATTTTTAATAATTAAAGCATCCTCAATTGAAAAATCTACAATTTGACTAAAATCTGTTGATCTAATATTTGCTATCTCTGTCTCATCGTCTGCTTGATAAAATTCAGCTTTCTCCATGGCTTGATAGCAATGATTATATAATTCTAGGCAATTTGATTTTGCTGCGTCCAAAATCGTTTGAGCATAAGCCAAATATATTCCGCTATTCCAAAGATAGCAGTCTGATTCAAGATATTCGATTGCCAACTCTAGCGACGGTTTTTCTATAAAGCTTTCGATATATTGCAAATTCGTTATCGCATCTCTGTTTTGAGCCTCCTGTAATTTAATATAGCCAAACTGAGAAGAGGGATTAGATGGCTTGGTACCAAAAGCGATTATACAATTTTCAACTTTAGCTGGAGCTAGAGTTGTTTTTTTTGAATCTACGAGTTTTTTCACAGCATAATCAATAACTCTCAGTAAATCATTAGAATCATACCAAACTTGATCAGATGGTGATGAAATAACTAATGCTTCTTCACCGAATTTTTGCACAGCTGCTATACTCCCACATATAATAGCAGCTGCAGTATTTTTACGCATTGGCTCAGTAATCACCAGGCTCGGTTTAATCTGGATTGTATTTAGTTGCTTGAGACTATTTTCAGCCTGTTCCGAACTTGTGATAATAATTGGTGCAGTAAAAATATTAGAGTTAAATCTTTTTGCCGTTTCTTGCAATAATGTATTATAGTTTACTAAATGTAAAAATTGTTTTGGATAATTATGTCGCGAAAGCGGGTATAGTCTTGTCCCCAATCCGCCACATAACAAAAGTGGTACAACTTGTTTTTGCATTAATTAAATATAAACCTTTCCCAATTTATACGAATATAACAGAATGATATATTTATTTGCAATATATTATTAATATATTTTATTTACCATAAATAAAATTGTTGTCATTATGCTACATAATGCAATATAATCACCGACATATCATAAAATAATCAATAAATAAAATTGCGCGAAATTGTTCTAGACACAGAAACAACTGGGCTAAGAGTTTCTGATAACCATAAATTGATCGAAATAGGATGCGTTGAAATGGTCAACCGAGTCATGACTGGTCGCTACTACCAGGTTTATCTAAATCCCAAAAGATCAATAGATCCTGGTGCATTCCAAGTCCATGGCATAAGCGAAGAATTTTTACGAGATAAACCAACTTTTTCGCAAATAGCAAAAGATTTTCTTCAATTCATCGGTAATAGCCCCTTAATAATCCATAATGCAAGTTATGATTTAAGTTTTTTAAACTATGAAATGGCAATAATGGGATTACCAGAAATATCACGCAATCGAGTTGTAGATACCCTGTTGATCGCCAGAAAAAAATATCCTGGCTCCCCCGCTAGCCTTGACGCTTTATGTCGCAAATTTGGTATCTCAAATGAACATCGCGAAAAACACGGAGCATTGCTCGATTCTGAGCTTCTAGCACAAGTGTATATCAGTATGCAAGGCATAACCCAAAACCAAATAGTTTTAAATTCAGTTTCAAATATCGAAGTCACCAAAACAAAAGCAGAAAAAAATGATTTACAAACAGCTTTTTCTTATCGTAAATTTTACCTGAGTATTGATGCAAAAGATCAACACCAAGCCTTAATGAAAAAAATAGTTGATCCAATCTGGTACAAAACAAAATCCCTAAATTACTTAACTAATTGATTATATGAGCTTAATACTTATTGTTGATGATAAAAAAGATATTCGCCTTTTAGTTGCAGACATATTAGAAGATGATAGCCACACTTCGGTACAAGCATCAAATTCTACTGAAACACTAGCAGCATTAGAACATAATAACTTCGACGCAGTGATCCTCGATATATGGCTGGAAGATAGCAAGATGGATGGTATAGAACTACTAAAAGTTATACGAAAGTCCCACCCACTATTACCAATAATTATGATCAGTGGCCATGCTAACCCAGAAACTGCAGCGCTAGCAATCAAATTAGGAGCATATGATTTTATTGAAAAACCATTTAATGCAGAAAAACTTCTACTCCTAATAAAACGTGCAATCGAAACAAAACTTTTAGCTGAGAATAATATATTTCTCCAACAAAATAGTATCGCACAAAATTTAGTTGGTGTTTCACCATCTATGAATGCAATTCGAGAAAAAATACGCTCTATTAGCAACACTAATAGCAGAGTACTCATCTCAGGCGAGAATGGTAGCGGTAAATCGCTAATTGCTAAATTGATACATTACGCTTCAAACAGGCAGAAATATAAATTTGTTCAAGTAAAATGCTGTGGTAAAAGCGATCAGGAAATTCAACAAATCCTCTTTGGTGATAAACAAAAAAAAATTACAGGGGCTTTTCTCCAAGGCCAACATGGCACTCTCTTGCTAGATGAAATCACAAGCATTCCGCTAGATATCCAAAAGCAATTAGTTGAAATTTTACAAAGCAACCAGCTCACGTATAACGGACATGACTATGGCGAAATAGATGTCAGAATAATCGCAACTACAACTCAAAACCCAAAGGAATCAATAGAAAAAGGCGTTCTAGATCAGACGCTATATTCACGAATATCAATCAACCATATCCACACACCGCCTCTATCAGAAAGAAGGCAAGATTTGACACATCTAATAGAATATTTTTGCCAATTCTTTCAGCCTGAATTTAATAATATAAGCCTGAATTTAACCCCAGAAGTTATATCTTCTCTCCTAACATATCAATGGCCAGGGAATATAAAACAACTACGTAATACCATAGAGCGATTTTTTATTCTGGCGGAAACCAATAATAACCATACTATTACAATTGAAGATTTAAATAAAGAAATTATAACATATAATGCTACGCTATATCCTGCAGATTATAGCAAATGGTTTATGCATAAAAATTATAAAGATGCAAAAAATATCTTTGAAACCGAATATCTACAAGTACAAATCAAAAAATTTGCTGGAAATATTAGTAAAACAGCATCTTTTATCGGGCTAGATAGAACCGCTCTCCATCGCAAACTAAGAACTCTCCAGATATCTAATGAAGACAATGATGAGAAATAATCTAGTGGAAGCTGTTGCTTACCGCAACTTTATCGCTGATATTTGTTTTTTCTCAATATTTTGCTACGAATAAACACAGAAACC
>CALKVD010000007.1 GCA_937996615.1 uncultured Rickettsiales bacterium
ATCGCCAAAGATATCAGTATTACTATCGCAATCGATTTACCGATTCCCCCTTGGACCAATTTAATCACATTGCATATAACTTGTGTTACACCGTCACTAGATGCAAAACTCATAGATACATTTAGAAGGCATGCCATAAGGACTATTAATAGAAAAACCCCAACCTTATGTTTGGTTAGCATCCCAAAAGTTTGGAATTTAAAAGAATTTGTAGCATTCATATTTTAATAATACCAATTTAATGTTTGAACAATCTTACTGTTTTGATAGTACTATAAATATTATGATCAAACAATAATATTTTTTCGGGTTTAAATTTTTATATTTTATGAGTGAATTGATACATTGGAGGCATAAGACAATCTACAGATTTCTTTGTGTATAATCCGCTTTAGTTCATACCCAAAAATTCAAAAATAAAATCAACTATCTGTTGTGATTTAGCAACAGTTATGATAAAATCATCGCTATGCGGCGCCTTAAATCCGGAATCACCCATACCAACATAATCAAAAAGCTTAGCTGCATATTGATATATTTTTATTTTGGTGTCAGAGGTTAAATCTTGTATTCTTTCTTTTTCAAGAATTGCGGCAAGATTTAGTCCATAATCTTTGTCTATATCATCAATATCGTCATATATTTGAAATAGTTTGCCGATTTCAGCTCCAAATTGACCCGACAACTCTCTTAGTGTTTTTTGATATTCAGGGTCTTCGTTCTTGTTACCCAAAACCGATCCAATTTGAATTGCAGCAGAAAATAGCATGCCAGTTTTGAGGATATGGATCCTAGTTATTTCATCGCATGTTACGCTAATGTTGGAGTGGTTTTGATTATATTTTAAATCCAAAGCCTGACCTAAAATCATCCCACAATGTCCTGCATTATAGCTCAAAATATCAAGACAATCTAATATTTGATTTGTCTTAAAGCCAAAATCACGCAATTTAATAATCTCATTAAAAGCCATTGTCAATAAACCATCCCCAGCTAAAATTGCCGTTGCTTCTCCAAATTGACGGTGGCAGCTAGCTTTTCCTCTTCTTATATCATCATTATCTAAAGCTGGAAGATCGTCATGGACTAGAGAATAGTTGTGAATCAACTCTAGAGCAGCAACTGCAGGTAGTGTGAATTTAGTTTCAGTTCCATATAAATTTGCAACTAGCATTAATAGGCTTGATCTGCTCAACTTGCCATAATCGCCTATAGCATATCTCATTGCTTGAACTAAGTTAGTTCCACAGTCTGGCGTAGAATTTAGAATTTGTTTCATATATTCTTTAGCTGCAACTAGATTTTGCATGTATAATTCTTGTAGCATTTTTTTTATCTGCATTGTATTTATTTGATATAAAAATAAAAACCTATATTCTCTATTGTCTTGAAAAAGAAATAGATTGCAATCTTGTTCAAGATAATGTAGAAGCATATGGCTTATTTTAAAATATAATAATTAACACAAATTTAATGCGTTTATACGAAACTATTTTTATCTTGCGTCCAAGCCTAGGAGCTGGCGATATCAATGAAATCACCAAGAAGTTTACTTTGATTATCGAAGATATGGGTGGACAAATAGTCAAAAAAGAAAATTGGGGTCTGAGATCTCTTTCCTACGAAGTTGAAAAAACTAAACGAGGATACTACACCATGCTAAAAATAATGGCTAATGGTGAAATAATCAAAAAGCTTGAAAATACCTATCGCATAATGAGTGATGATGTGATGAGATTCCTTACAGTGAAAACTGATGATAATTCTGCAAATCCATCACAAATGATGCATACTGCCGATGGTGATCCGGTATATCAGGTGAATCCAGGCTACTCTACGCCACAGGCTTAGAACCAATCTGCTATTTTTGATACGTATCTGCATTAATTTAACGATTTAATATAATTATTTACCTTTAACATGTCTACAGAAGAAAAAAACACCAATTCTCATAGCGCACACCATAGTTATCATGAGGATATACCGATTGTACCGAATTCAGCTCTTTTTAATAAAATTAGCTCCGCTTCTACTAGTATCGATAGATCAAAATGTGTGATAGAGAATCTTGACGAAAAAACCATAAACTACAAAAATATTGCCTTTCTTAGAGGATATACATCGGAAAATGGTAGAATTTTACCACGCCGTATGACTGGTATTTCAAGAAAAAAGCAAAATATGCTTCAGCGTGCTATTAAAGTAGCAAGGAAACTTGGTCTTCTACCATATACTGATCACAATATGATCTAATAAATTTAGGTTTAAGTACTTGCTAACGTCATTTTAATGTGCCAAAATGACCAAAGCAACAGAAAGCATTTGTAATTTTAAGCTTCAGTTAAATTAAAATTAATAAATAATATTATTAACGAAATATCTTTTTTTGATACTCCCTATGAGTCAAGCAGCAATTATACTATTAGAAAGAGTCCGCAATCTTGGAGTTGCTGGAGATGTAGTCAAAGTTAAACCGGGTTATGCAAGAAATTATCTTCTACCTTTTGGTAAAGCAGTTCGCTATTCCGAAAAAAATATGGATGAAGTTAATTCTAATAGAGATAAATTAAAGCTTAAGCATGATACTGAGTTAGTAAGGTTGCATACAGTGATGGAAAAATGTAGTGAGATCACTGAAGTCAATATTGAAAGTGTAGCTGATGGCGCGGGTCATCTATACGCAACGGTTCATGCAAGCGATGTTGCATCTGAGTTAAGCAAACTTCTAGGATTAGAAGTTGATCAGAGTATTATCTCTTTACCGCAGAAAATCAAAATGCTTGGTATTTATGAAATGACATTGCATTTTGCCGATGATCAAAAACTGAAGATCGCTTTGAATGTGGTAAGATCACATTCAGCGACTAAGTAATAAATTATTTAGTTATTAAAGGTTTATTAGGTGTTATTCAACATATAATTGTTTGCTATACAAATATAGTTGATATATTATTAGGCTATGTTTTTATTTTGAGTTTTTACTTTTATTAATTAATTATTTTTCTAGGCAACCTTATGGCCAAAGTTACAACCGAAGACTGTAGATATGTCGCTGGAGGGCGTTTCAAACTTGTTTCTGTAGCTGCTTTTAGAGCAAAGATGCTTAACAAAGGGGCGCCAGCTTTTGTAAAAACTGATAATTTACGTGGTACTGTAATAGCATTGCGCGAAGTTGCACAATTGATGTTGGACTGTAACAAGATTGAAGAAGAAATTGTTAAAGCATATCAGTCTCACAATATGCATCACAAGCTTGCCGAAAAAAATTTGCAGCAGGAAGCTGCTTATCTCAGTAAAACTGGCGCTATTAAAGGCAGACAATATGCAGAACGTAAACAAATGATTGACGCTGATGTCTATGATTTGTTTATGGATGTTCTAGGTGGTTCAGATTCTAATGCTATCAACATCTCAACAACTGCAAAATCAAAAGCTGAAATTAACGAATCAATGGCGGTATCTGATAACCAATCAGGGAAATTATCAATCGAACAAGAGTCTCAGAGAAATATAAGCAAACGTGGCAAAAGAAATGCAACTGATGCTGGGGGTAAAAAAAGAAAAAATCCTAGCACTAACAACCTTGATGCTGTTTTTTCTGACAAATCAAATTTATATGAAAATATATAAATATTATCTAATAGTATAATCAAATGGAGCTAATTTATTTAAGCTACTAAGTAATCCAATTTTGATTTCCAAACTGTCGAACTAGGCAATTTGATTTATAAATAATAGCTTGATCGCAGTTTTGAATTGCGACATAAAAATATATTTAGCTAAAAATTTTAGTTTTTCTAAGTTATAATTTGATTAATATGACTTTATTAAATTTTTAGTTTAAAAAGCAAGATTTTGCCAGCTATCTGATTTATATGGTGCTTATGAAGAAGATTTTACTACCATAAATCTGGCTAATCACTCTTATTGTTGACCTACCGCAGCTTTCTGAAACTGTTTATACTCCATCTTTGCCTGATATAGCAGACGCATTGCAAACACCAGAATCAATGGTTGAATATACACTTACAGTTTATCTTTTAGGCTTTGCTTTTGGTATACTATTTTGGGGTAAAATTTCTGATGAGTTTGGTCTTAAGCCCTGTCTTCTAGTAGGGCTATTGATTTTTATCTTTGGTTGTATCGGATGTTATGCTTCAATTTCAATATTGATGATAAGTCGCTTAGTCCAAGCATTTAGTGGTAGGTACTGGTAGTATTCTTGTCCAGGCAATTTGCTGAGATACTTTCCGTGGTTTTGATCTGGGCAAAGCATATTAATTGGTGGTGTTGTTGGCACTTTTTGCTGCACTTGGCCCTTTATGTGGAATGGTTCATTGCTGAATTTTTTGGCTGGAGAGATATTTTTATCTTTCTGATTTTGTTTACATTTATTCTAATTTTTTTGGTATGCATCAGGCTACCAAAAACTCTTGCAAGTTCTTTATGTAAACAGGTTTGTATCTGAGGTATATCAATGCAACTTTTAAGGGATACAAAAATTTTAGGTTTTGGTTTTATTGTTGCTGGATGTAATGGGATCATGTTTAGCTATTTTGCCGAGGGAGCTTTTTATTTAATCAAAGTTCTAGACCTGTCGCCAAGTTATTATGGCTTAAGTTTTATTGCAATAGGGAGAGCTGCGATGCTCGGGGGGTATTGTTTCTAAAGTTTTGCATAATAAATATTCTGCTAAAGAGATCATAAATTTTGGGCTTTGTGTTATAGCTTTTGCCACAATAGTTTTTAGTATCATTGCTTTGGTTCATCATAATTTATTTATGTTTCATTCTGATATAATGATAGTAGCTATGATCGTTGCTTAGGTTATATGTTTTTTGTACTATGTATGATCACTAGTAATGCTCTTGCTTCGGCATTGATGAACTATAAAAATGCGATAGGAAAAGTATTTAATAATTTCTTTGGATTCTTTTATTATGGCATGATCTCTTTCTTTACTATGTTGATGGGGTTGTTCCATGACGGGATGCTACTGACGATGCTGCTCTATTTTGTGGTATTAACTTGCTTTATGCTGGTGATAAATAGAATTTTATTAAGAAAATAGCTATTAATTTGCTAATATAATGTATAAAACTAAACTTTTTTTGCAATTATTAATATTCGTTCAGAATTTTCTTTTGAAAACAGGTTGCCATTTATGTCTGTTTGAGCTAAAACAATAAAACCATTTTCTCTTAAGATTTCTTGTAATTCAGTGATACTATAAATTTGTAACGTGTTGGTATATCCTTTTGATACTTTGATACAGTTTTTGATGTCTTGATCAACATAGGTGCTGTAAGATGCTAGAATACCTTCATCAGATATAGTGCTAAATTGTATCTCTCTCAATTTATTATTACCAGAGATAGCAACCCAATCTATTGTTAATTTTGTAATATTATTATTGGCTAATAGGTAATCCAGGTTAAATATATCAAAAATATACAAGCCTCCAGGATTTAAATTACGGTTGATGTTTTGTAGTGTCAGTTTAAAATCTTCTCGTGTTAAATGTCCAATTGCATTAGAAACAGTAATTACTGCGTCAAAATTGCCAACCTGAACGGTGCGGCAATCCCCTTGTAAAAATCTTATTTTCAAATTTTTAGCTTGCATTTTTTGTTTTGCTATTTTGAGCATGTTTTTGCTAATATCGCTTCCTACAACTTCAAAACCTGAGCTATTGAGCCAAAAAACTTGAGATCCTGTGCCGCAAGTCAGATCAAGAACAGTGGCGATATTATACTCTTTTAATATTTCTTCTAAAATAGTATTGATAGCCTTTGAGTTATCTTCGTTAAATTCATCATAGCGTTCAGCTCTTGTATTATAGTAAGAAGCCTTTGCTGTCGTATGTTTTAATGTTCTCATATGTTATTACTATTTTGCTCTCAAAGCTTTTTTATTAGTTTTCATCTCTGTTAACTTTATGTCATTTTTATAGCCAGTTGGCCATAAGTTATTCTAATCTAATAATCACTGAGATTAATTCTTCGGCATAAGTTTGTAAAACATTTCCCATATATGGTATTAATATAATTAACATCAGGCAAACTACAACCATTTTAGGAACGAAGACAAGGCTTGGTTCTTGGATCTGGGTTAAAGCTTGTAGCAGAGAGATAATCAGGCCAACGACCAGTGCAGTGATTAGAATTGGTAACGATATTTTCAGCATCACCCAAATCGATTGTCTCACTATGTCAGAAATGAAACTAGGATCCAAAATATTTTTATTATTAATACAAAAAGTTAACAATGATTATAAATAAAAATGCAATAAATACAAGAGATAATCAAGGTAAAACCGTAAAATTTTTCATTAAAATTCAGCCTCAAAAATAGCAGATATATTTTTTAATTTTTTACTTGCTTTTAGGATAACTATTTGTTATAATGCATTTCAGGGAAGGAAATAACTTATTAATAATTTTGACTAAGATTAGTAGTAAGTATGCTAGATTTCTTCTACTAGAAGAAGTAGTGGGCTGGTTCCTATGGATACCATTTTTTTTGGCCATAGGAATCGGTTTCTTCTTGTGTAGCACCTTAAAGATTCATTATAATAACTTCACTCTCCTACTCTCTATCTTGGTTTTATCTCTATTGTATATAACCAGGAAATATAAAAAATATACCGGTACCAAAATTCTTCTCTGGCATTTGGTACTTGTATCGGTTGGTATCATCACAACAATATTGCTTGGTTATTTTATCTCAAGTTACCGGTACTATACCTTAGCGACGCCAACCCTTGAACAACCAATACAAAATGCAATGATTATAGGGCGTATTATTAACATAGAAGAACGAGAAAACGATCATAGATTATATCTCGATCAACTCACCATTAACCAAAATCTTTCACAAAATAATCAATCGAATACTCAGCAACCTGTCAAAATTCAGGAGCAAAATGATTCTATCAATGTCCTAAAAAATATTAATACTGTTGAATTTGAAACCGACCAATTACCACTCAAACAAATAAGAATTAATACCCGCTATCGTCATCGTGGCATTTTGCAAACAGGTGACTATATCAGATTCAAGGCCCAGCTAATGCCACCACCAAAACCTACTTATCCAGAAGGATTTGACTTTGGCAGACATGCTTATTTTAAAGGTATTGGGGCGATTGGGTATGCAACAGGTAATATATATATTATAGGCAGTCAGGTAAAAGATAAAGTTTGGCAAAATCAAAGAAGTTTTGACTTTAATATCTCTAGCAATGAACATAAAACTTCAACTTTTTTTGGCAATTTTGTGGAATCTTTTTTTGATCATATCAAAAAAGTTCGTGCTATTATTTCTAGCAGGATAAGGGATCAGCTTTCGGAACCATCAAGTTCAATTGCGACTGGTATGTTAATCAACGAAGTAAGTACAATCAGTGTTGCTAATTTTAATGCACTACGTATATCAGGAACCGCTCATCTGATTGCAATCTCAGGAATGCATGTTGTTGCAGTTGCAAGTATTATATTTTTTATTGTTTATTTTGTTTGTTCTAGATTTCATTCTTTAACCCTTAAATATAACATCAAAAAGATCGCATCTAGCATCACCATAATTGCGATTTGGTTTTATCTGCTACTCTCTAATGCTCCCGTTTCTGCCCAACGTGCAGTAATCACTGCCACACTATTTTTTATTGCTACTTTGATAGATCGTAACGCAGATCCAATTGTGTCTTTAGCAGTTGCGGCAATTATAATTTTAGCGATAACGCCGGAAATGCTACTCAACCCTAGCTTGCAAATGTCTTTTGCCGCTTGTGGTTCTTTGATTCTGGTATTTAAATACTATAAAACAAAAAGTACTCATAACAAACCATATTGGTATCAAGTCAAGAGTTATATCACGAAGCTAACGGTAGCGTCGGCAGCAGCTAGTGCTGCGACATCACCCTTTATTGCTTACCATTTTCACCAAATTTCTCTATATAGTATTTTCGCTAATCTGATCTGTGTTCCGTTAGCTGATTTTGTTATTATGCCGATGGGTTTGTTGAGTATCATGCTAATACCATTTAATCTTGAAGCTTTGCCATTATATTTGATGGATTTAGGAATAAGGCTGCTGCTATGGTTAGCTCATTTTTTTGCTGATTTGCCCTCTTCTGCCTATACTGGTATATACATAGGAGTATGGCAAGTTATTGCTATCAGTGCTTCATTTTATGTTTTATGTGTCAGCATTACATCTCAACTCAAAGTTGTTGCTGCCATGGTCCTCTTTATCGCTACCTTATCTTGTTTTTTTATCACGCGACAATTACCAGATCTAATTATTTCTGGTAATCTTAGTCTGTTTGCGATTAATTCTACCTTATTAAATCGTCATGAAAGCAAATTAAATAATCATGAAACTAAAAATATATTTATTCCTAAAATCACCCCTAAGAAGGAAAATCAGAAATCAAATCTTTCGGTACTATCGACGCAGCTAATTTTTTCTTCCAAAAGCAAGGAAAGGTATAGTCGCATAACCTGGCAACAAATTCTTGGTGAAAATAATTTTAATAAAAAGGCAATCAATAAGCTCTATCCAAACTGTAATCAGACTTATTGCGAATTTATCCTGCTCACTAAGATTGGTTACGAAGTTTGTATAATAAATCTGGATTCAGAAAAAATATTAAGTATAGGAAACAGAGTTGTGTTGACTAGAAATGATTTAGAAACAGATGGTACATATATTATATCTTTTAAAAAAGATAAGATTGAAATGCAAAACACTAGTGGCGATACCAAAATAATTTCTGGATTACTGCCTTGATGAAGCCTAAGTATATATTGACTAAAAAATCTAAATTCAATAAGTTGAAGTAAATGATTCCATCTTTTATCAAAACAATATGACTCTAAACAGTAATTCAAAAAACCTAGAGGAAAATATTCTAATTAACCCGTATAGTAACAATACAACTCAGAATTTTAATCAGCAATATGATTATGACCAAGCTTTTGGAGAAGCAATCGCTAAAATTAGGCAGGAACAAAGATATCGAGTTTTTACTGAAATCAAACTAGAGATCAGTAAATTTCCACTCGCCTGGGTATCATCGATACAACGTGAGGTTGTTGTTTGGTGTAGCAACGATTACCTAGGGATGGGGCGCTGTCAGCAAGTGATCAAGGTTCATAATGACGCGGCCCAAGCGATGGGTGTTGGGTCTGGCGGAACCCGCAATATCTCT
>CALKVD010000008.1 GCA_937996615.1 uncultured Rickettsiales bacterium
AGATGGGCAAATCCTGGGGCGCGGACATGGCAGCGATATGGCTTGTTGCTACCGTCAGAAATGAGATAAACTCCGAATTCGCCTTTTGGAGCTTCAACGGCAACATAGGTTTCGTTTGCTGGAACCCTGTAGCCTTCGGTATAGAACTTAAAGTGATTTATCATTGCTTCCATTGAGGTTTTCATTAATTCGCGGGATGGTGGTGAAATTTTATGGTTTTCGCTCCGGAATTCGCCGGCTGGCATTTGGTTTATTGTTTGTTCGATTATTTTGATCGATTCCCGCATTTCCATAACCCTTACAAGATAGCGATCATAGCAATCGCCGTTGCTACCGACTGGGATCATGAATTCAAGTCTATCATAGATTTCGTACGGCTGGGATTTACGTAAATCCCAAGGTACTCCGCAGGCACGCAAAGTCGGGCCGCTGAATCCTCGAGCAAGAGCTTCTTTGGTATCGATTTGACCGATTCCGACTAATCTTTGTTTGAATATACGGTTTTCTGTTAATAAATCCTCCATATCGTCAATTTTTGCTGGTAATTCTCTGCAATATTGATATATATCGTCTAAAATCTCCTGGTCAACGTCGTTAGCAACTCCGCCTGGTCTAATATAGGCTGAGTGTAACCTGGCGCCACTAACTCTTTCATAAAATTCCATGAGTTTTTCTCGTTCTTCAAACATCCAGAGAAGTGGGGTCATTGCGCCAACATCTAACGCATAGGTTGTGATATTCAACATATGGTTGAGTAGTCTCGTAATCTCGCAAAATAAAACGCGAATGTAACTGGCGCGGATCGGGATTTCGCATTGGAGCAATTTTTCAACAGCTAGGGAATAGCAATGCTCCTGGGACATTGGTGAAACATAATCTAGCCTGTCGAAATATGGCAGGGCCTGCATGTAAGTTTTATGTTCGATCAGCTTTTCTGTTCCTCTGTGGAGCAAACCAATATGGGGGTCAGCCCTAACTACAACCTCGCCGTCAAGTTCGAGAACTAGGCGCAAAACCCCGTGGGCCGCTGGATGCTGGGGGCCAAAATTTATTGTTGTTGTTTTTGCTTTTGACCCCATATCGCTACGCAAAATATCGTTATTCACTTCGACTTTTGAAGTAGTTAGATCTGAGCTAGATTTATCTGGTTTTAGCGGCATATTTTAGTATAAATATATGATTCGGTAGTAGGTTAAGTTTCAATCCATTACAAATTCTTTAGCAAATTCGCTTGATGATTTTGCCATTTGGTCCACTGGTCCTGACCAAGATATTGTTCCTTGTTCGATGACTGCAACTTTTTGTGCTGCTGTTTTGACGCAATGTAGGTCGTGCGACACCATTATTACTGTTACATTCATTTGTTTATGTAATTTTGCAATCAGTTTTATTATCACTGAAGCTGTAACTGGATCTAGTCCAGAGGTTGGTTCGTCTAGAAGAATGATATCCGGTTCGATTGCGATCGCTCGAGCAAGTCCAACTCTTTTTTGCATTCCGCCGGAAATCTGGTTTGGATAGAGATCGATAATATTATCCTTAAGATCGACTGCGTTTAGTTTTTCTGAGGCGATTTTACGCATTTTTTGATCACTCAATTCTTGTTTTTGCTTTAAGCCAAAAACTATATTTTCACCGATCGTCATGCTGTCGAACAATGCATTCCCTTGGAACAGTAGGCCGAGTTTATCGCAAAAGCCAGTTCGTTTGGAGATATGATGATTACCGAATTCTTGGGTGTCGATTACGATTGAAGATCCTTTGTTTGGGATTAAAAGACCCGAGATGCATTTGAGCAATACTGATTTGCCACAACCAGAGGTGCCGATTATCGCTACGGATTCGCCAGCAAGGATCTCGAGATTGATGTCATGCAAGACTTTTTTTGAGCCGAATGTTTTTGCTAGATTTTTTATTATAACAGATTGAGACATATAATTTTTCTATTTTTGATTGCTATTATAGGCTGAATTACACTAATAGGTTGTGTTATGAACTAATGACCAAAGAACAATCCTGTGATGAAATAATTCAGCAGCAGAATTAAAATCGAACTGCTTACTATCGCGTTGGTTGCAGCGTCTCCAACCCCAGAGGCTCCACCACGACAATGATAGCCATGGTAGCACCCCATCACACAAACAACAAAGCCGAATACCGCCGCTTTGACTAATCCAGAAACAACATCTTCCAGATGGAGAAATTCGAATGTTTTATTTAAGTAAAGCACAGAATCAAAGCGAAGTTTATAAACAGCAATAACATATCCCCCCATAACACCGATAATGTCAGCAACCAGAACCAGCAAAGGAGTTACAATCAAGCCAGAAAGCGAACGAGTTACGACCAGGTACTGCATAGGATTGACGTTTAGAGTATAGAGCGCGTCTATTTGTTCCGAAACCTTCATACTTCCAATTTCTGCAGCGATCGAAGCTCCTATTCTCCCGGCCAGCATCAGTCCAACCAAAACAGGACCGAGTTCTCTCGTGATTGACATCACGACAACAGAAGCAATAGCTCCTTCGGCGTGCATCCGCGAAAACCCAGTATAGCTTTGGAGAGCCAGCACTGCGCCGGTGAAGATTGCGGTCATCCCAACAACAGGAAGAGAATAGTAACCCATATTGATCAGTTGTTTAATAAAAATATGCCAATAGAACGGGCGTTGAAAAAGTGCTACTAGTATTTTATAGTTAAAAATGATATATCGCCCAATATTCTGGACAACTTGAATTGCATTTTGACCCACTATAGTCAAAAAATTACAAAATAATCTGTATATGTTATTCATACTATTATATTAATATTATTACTCATGTATAAATCCTCTGATAACGTGAACCCAATCTTGTGATGAATTCGTAACCTATCATATTATTGTTTATTTTTCTGACATCATCAATAGTAATATGTTCATTTAGAAGCTCAACATATTCAATTGTGTTATATAGCGATTCTGGAAGTGAGGTTGCGTCTACCACTGTCAGGTCCATGCTGATCCTGCCAACAACGGGTAATAAATGGTCTGCAATCCAGGCGACCGCTCCTTCCGTGCCAAATCTAGTATATCCGTCGCCATATCCAGTTTCGATTACAAAAGTTTTGATTTGATTACTATTAGTTGCATAGGTTGCCCCATATCCAATTGACTGACTTGGTAGAACGGTATTTTTTTGGATAATTCTAGCGCGCAGTTTCAGAACTGGATTCATTTTTCGTTTTGCAGTTAGGGTTGGAGTTATATCAGTTGAAGTTTTGTCTAGAGTCATCCCGCCATAGAGTGCGTATCCTGGTCTGACCAAATCAAAATGGTATTCGGGCCCTAAAAAGATTCCGCTTGAATTAGCCAGGGAGAATTTGGGAAAGGGCTTGTGTTTTTGTTGCCTAGAGTTGTGCGCGTTATAGTTGCGTATAAAATATTCAACAACATACCTAAAACGCTCTAGCTGCAGCTGATTAAGTCGGTGATTGGGCTCATCCGCACAGGCTAAATGGCTCATCACTAAACAATAACTTAGATTCATCGGAATTTTGGCTATCTCTTCAAAAGGCCACCCAAGACGGTTTAGGCCGGTGTCAAGGTGGAGTGCGATTGGGAGATCAGGGTTGCCATAAACCTGCCATAATTGCAATTGGTGGTTGTTATTGATTACTGGGGTTATTTCTGCTTCAAGCACCGTTTTTACTTCGCTGTGACTATTTACGCCATGTAGTACATATATTATCGGTTTGCTTTTAGGATCAGATTTTGCTGATACTTTCGGTTTTGGTAATGTTTTTGCTAATAATTTCGTCAAAATCTCTTTTAGCTTTCGTCCTTCTTCGGCTGATGAAACAAAAAACTCTCGGCATCCCCTGGCATATAAAGCAGTAGCAACCTCAGCTACTCCTAACCCATAGGCGTTAGCTTTGACTGATGCTCCGCAAGTAGCTCCATCATTTAGCAATGATTTGAGCTTTGAGTAGTTATTTTTAATTGCGGTTAGTGATATTTCTAGCATAGTATCAGTAGTAAATTAAATACACTAATCTTATTGTAATGATGCATAAAATACAATCCCTTCATCATGTGTTATATGACTCTCTGGGTAGTACCCAAGATCATTGTAAAGAATTGCTGCAAAAGGGGAGTGGGGCAGAGCACGGATTAGTTGTGCGGGCAAAGATTCAGACAAACGGGAGAGGTAGATATGGTCGGAAGTGGATTGATCTTGGCGGAAGGGAAAAATTAGGTGATTCGCTGCAAAATGGTTGCGAAAATGTTTCAATGACGATGGTTTTGCAGACAAATCTAAATGCAACTAATGGTTGTGCCCATAATGGCTCCGGTTTTGCTGCTTTGAGCAATGAAAGGTCGTTTTTTCCGATCAGCTTGACGCAATTACCATTTTTGGTTGCCGTTGTGCTTGGTGAAACAATTTTAGCTTGTAGTAATTTGGATTGTAATGATTCTGCTAACATTTTAATTCAGTATAAATGGGTTAATGATATTTTGTTCAATCAACTTAAAGTTGCTGGAATTTTGGTTGAATATCTCGATTCTGGATATTTGCTTGTTGGGATTGGGGTTAACGTTATCAGCTTCCCGCCCCAATCATCTTTAGAGGAATCCAACACCAAAAATATCGGTGCTACATCGCTTTTTGCTGCAGGAGTTAAGGTTTCGGCTGAGCGATTTGTTAAGGTTTTTAGCGATAAGTTTGTGGATATATACAACGATTGGTTACAAAATGGGTTCGGGTTTGTCAAACGATCATGGCTTAAACGAGCGTTTTGTTTTGAAGAATTGGTAGAAGTTAAGACAGTGGAAGGCATATATAGGGGTAATTTTATTGGGATTGATAATGATGGTCGAATGTTGTTGAAGATTCATAATAATCAAATTAAAACAATCGCGGAAGGATCTATGCGAAAAATAATTTAAATCTTGGTTTTAGATCAAAATATCACTTGCACGTTTTATGCATTTTTGCTATAGATTGGTCTGCGTGATTTATTTTGTCTGTTTTAGTTATAAGTCGTTGTATTTTTGCAACAGCTTTACTGTTGTAAAAAATATTGGGGCCTTAGTTCAGAGGTTAGAACGCACCGCTCATAACGGTGTTGTCGCAGGTTCGAGTCCTGCAGGCCCCACCACCTTATACTCGTTTTCTTCAAACCAAACCTGGCCTATCGTTTTATTTATTATAACATGGTAATAGTATATTAATCTTATAGCTTATTCTCTATCTTGCTTTTGGATTTGGTTTTGAGATCAATTTTTTTCTCAGGCTCAGGATTTTTCTCGAGATTTTCTCTGATATTTTCATTATTTGCAGTATTTTTCTGAGGATTTTTAGCAAAAAAAGTATTTTCTTCAGGGTAAGGACTCAGTCCGATCATCTGCCTTTTTTCTGCGTTCGTAATAAAATCGATATTTGCAACTCGTCGCCAAAGAGCTTCGACTCTACTGCTCAGTGCGCTGATTTCATCAATATTGGCAATCAGGGCTATTTCTTCATTCCAACATTGTCCAAGCCATCTGCCCAAATGATTGAGGGTATTATCAACCATTGGTAGCACTGTCTGTTCCCACATTGCAATCCTTGCTTCTGCTAGGTTACTATAGGTATTATCGCCAGGAATCCCAAGAAGTTGAGGAGGAACACCGATGGCCAAAGCTATTTCTCTCGCGGCGTTATTTTTTGATTCTATATAATCCATGTCTTTTGGTGACATACTCATTTCTTTCCACTCCAAGCCCCCTTCAAGCAAAAGAGGTCTGCCAGCGTTGGTAGGCCCCGAAAAAATATCGTCGATCATATTTTTCAAACGATTAAACTGGTCAGTATTGAGGCGGCAACCCTGACCCTCGCTATTTTTAACTAAAATTGCGCCGCTAGGTCTTGCGCCATTTTGGAGCAACGCTTGGTTCCAGGCGCTTGCTTGATTATGTTGATCGATGCTAAAGGTTGCGACTTCTAGTGGTGACAAGCCATACCAATCCGACATTGGGTGGTAATTTTTGAGATGTAGTATATTAGATTTGCCACTTGTTTCATTAACTTCATAGTCAATATAGGTACCATCAACTTGATAGCGGTAGCCTAGGGGTAGGTAATTCGTTCCTGCTATAACTTGAACCCTGTCGGTACGGAGTAGGTAGATCTCATCCAAGCCTGGATCAGCTCGACCTTGGTTATTTTCTTTATCCACCCCTAGAATATAAGCATTGCCGCTTAAAAAGCGTGAGGTATAGATCGCTTCCATAAATTCCCTGCCTCCTTCGGAAGGATTGGGTGAGTAGAGCAAATCTAGAATTGGATGATCCTTGATTGTGTAGTTTAAACCATCGATTTTTTTCTGCAATTTGATTGGGATGCTCGCAGCTGCTTTTGCTACCATGTCGATTGCGCGATATGCTATTACGTTTTGCATGTAACCTTGCTCAGCTAATTCAGCATAATTGCGGCTCGACCATATTGGCTTACCCATACCGTAGAAATAGGTGCTGCTCTCTTGATGCATTTTTTCCTTCAATTTGGTTGTTGGATTGGATTTATTTTTGGTTATCATTTTTGCTATTTGTTTAAACATTTTTTAAAACCTATAATTTTTATTTTTAATTTATTTAAAATTTTATTTATGCGTATCCAAGGGTTTAGTTTTCTTCGCTAAAAGTTATTCACCCTTTTTGCTCCACCTTTTGATGGCGCAATTATTAGCATTGTGATATTTTATTTTTCGGGAAGTACCTAAAAGTAAAAAAAATAAAAAATATTTTTTTTATCCTACTTCCTGGATTATAATATTTGTGATTCAATCATTGGCGTTGGTTAGAAACTGGTATCAAAGCATTAAGTTGCACAATATTTATTAATACATAATAGAAAAGTACTGGTTCTAATTTTAGTAATCCAAAAAAATAATTTGGTTTTTTATGCAACTAACGAAATTAATCAAACATTTTGCTTTAGCGGATATATTGCTTGGGATGTGGCGAACGTTGACCTATATGTTCAAGCCTAAAGTAACTTTGATGTACCCCAAGCAACGAGCAAAACTTTCTCCAAGATTTCGCGGAGAACATGCATTAATGCGTTACGACAACGGTGAAGAGAGGTGTATTGCTTGTAAACTATGCGAAGCAATTTGCCCAGCACAAGCGATCACAATTACGTCAGATGCTAGGAGTTGTGTTGCCGCGGGGCAGTTTGATAGCGAAATATTACACTATCAAAGTAGAAGGACGACGCAGTATGATATTGACATGACTAAGTGTATTTATTGTGGTTTGTGCCAAGAAGCTTGCCCAGTGGACGCTATTGTTGAAACTAAAAACTTTGAATTTTCAAGTTTTAGCCATGAAGATTTAATATATGCTAAATCTAAGTTACTAGAAAATGGCCGAAGATAGCATCGTAAAATGAATAAATTATTAAATAATTTCATAATATTTTAAGAGTTAAAGCGATATTTCAGAACATTTATTGAAAATCACGCAAATTATTGTTGCTTCTTTACTAAATTTTGTATTATCATTCAGTAGTTGATTTAACTAATCATGTAAATTAAACTATTTATGCAAAATCAAATCACCATAACCAGAGATGGTTTAGCTCGTTCTATTAGTAGAAATGTGGGTATCAAAGTAGGAGACGCTTATGACTACATCGACGTTATGCTTTCAATTATAGCGGACAATATTGCTAAGGGCAATACCGTTACTTTGCCAAATATAGGTAATTTAGTAATTAGACATAAAGCATCAAGGATGGGACGCAATCCCAAGACCAAAGAGCCTAAAGAAATTAAAGCTCGTACCGTCGTTCGACTCAAAATTACGCCGAAACTTAGAGCGAGTGTCAATTCCAATATCAACGATCTGATCGCTAGAGACAAATTCAAGCAAATTGCCAATAGTGAATATGGTATTGATGAACTAGCGAAAGTAGCTTGACATGTGTGATAATCGCGTCTATAATGGTTCAGAGTTTAATTAATAAATTTCTGTGTAAGTAATTTTATATGGCGCACCATAAATCAGCTATCAAAGCTCATGCTAAATCCGTACTTCAATCGGTAAGAAATAAATCAGTAAAATCAAGGGTTAAAACCTTTGCTGATAAATTTAAGGCTGTAGTTCCAGCAAACGATTTCGTTGCGGCTCGAGCTGCCCTTTCTAGCGCTGAATCTGAAATCATGAAAGCTGTGCGTAAAGGTGTTTTGAAGCTAAAAACTGCATCGCGGAAAGTCAGCTCCCTTGCAAAAGCTTTGAAAACTATTGATCCTTCAACTCCTAAGTAAATATCGACAATAGGGGTAAGATAGTAATGCCCAAAAGACTAGCAATCAATGGATTCGGTAGGATAGGTAAATCTTTCCTCAGAGCATATGTAGAGTCTCTTTCTTCTGGAGACAATTGGCCATTCGAAATCGCTATGGTTAACAGCAATCAACTTTTGCCAGAGCAAGCTGCTCATTTGTTTAAGTATGATTCAACCCACGGAACTTTTCCTGGTAGTGTAATAGCGCAGAATAATCACCTCATCATTAATGATAAAATCAAAGTCGAAATCAAAGCAGAAAATGACTTGGCAAAACTTGACTGGCAGCGGGATAATATCGACTTGGTTGTTGAATGTACTGGGCGTTTTAACACTCTTGAGGAAGCAGGAAAGCATCTGACTGTTGCTAAAGCCAAAAAAGTTTTGGTTTCTGCTCCATGTGCCAATGCGGATGTTACTTTTGTTTATGGTGTCACCCCAAACGAACGACTGGCTGATAAATCAGTAATTTCGGTTGGTTCTTGTACCACAAATTGCCTAGCTCCAATCCTTAAAGTGTTGCAAACAGTTTGTGGTGTTGAATCTGGTTTTATGACAACTGTGCATGCTTATACCAACGATCAAGAAATTTTGGACGCGAGGCATAAAGATTGGCGCAGAGGAAGATCGGCTGCAACATCAATAATCCCAACCTCGACCGGAGCTGCTAAAAGCATAGGAGAAGTTTTACCTGAACTTAAAGGTAAAATACATGGTTCAGCTTTGCGGGTTCCAACTCCGAATGTATCGCTAATCGATCTTTCATTTATCCCGACAAAATCTGTTAGTGTTGATCAAATTAGTGATGCTATGCAAAAATATGCGGCTCAATATCCAAATGTGATGAGCATTACTAATCAACCCCTGGTTTCAATCGATTTCAACCATACAATCTATAGTGC
>CALKVD010000009.1 GCA_937996615.1 uncultured Rickettsiales bacterium
AACATAATAAATCGGAGTTGTCAGATAAAAATTAGTTGCCATTGAAATTAACTCTTTCCTCTTAAACATAATAACGTTTCTAAAATATAAAACGCTATCTTAATGGTTGAGCATCTTAGCAAAAAAAATTATGGACGGGAAGTAGGGAAACAAAAAAAGTTTGCGCAATCCTAAAATAAATTTATTTAAATTATTTAAAAATTTTTTCGCTCAGTACTTCCTAAGATCAAAAATATATAATATGGATATTGGTATGATTGACCCGAATCTTACTTAGATCGATAATTAAATGCAGCAGCAGCATGGTATTGATTCTGGATCAAATCAGTATGTCTTGTTTTTGCCCCAAAACATGATCCAATCACATCATAATCCAAATCAACTTGTTTCTGCGCTATACATGACATCACCAAAGATAATCCTTTCAATCCATTATTATTTTGAACTTTGCCAGCCCCTGCATTACTAGAAGATAATAAAGCTAGGTGGAATCTATCACATAAATTGTTTGACCTTTCATCAATTTTTGCATGATCAGTCCCAGCAGCTTTACGATTTGCAGCATATAGAGGAGTAGATGCAGCAGTAGTTTGTTGAATTTCTTTTGCAGCCTCTCTTGTAATTGTTTCAGCAGCTTTCAACACATCGGCAACTGAGATACCATAATCTACAGCTATATTTTTAGCATGTAATTCGAATTGCTCTCGTAATTCTTCCATTGTCATTTTGAAAATTTGTTCAATTTGTTGATTAACAAACAGGCCATTACTTAGAGTATTAGCAGATTTATCATTTGACATATTCATTGTTATCTCTGCATCTCTTTGTTTTTCCTGATATAAATCTGCATAGACAATATCACGAACTTTGCTCAGTTCAGGTAAATATGGTAAAAGAGCTGGATATTTCGCACGAGCTAGCTCAATAAACTGATCCATTTTTTTTAATAACATATCACTCACCATTGGGTTGCCGTACATCATTTCTAACAATTCAGACATCATTCCGACAAGACGTAGCTCTTCGTCCATATTACGATCTATACCTTGTTCTTTTGATCTCAGAACAGAAGGACCGAGATTAAAACTATTGTCGATACCAGCAACTTCACCCATCTCAGCCTGTAATCTAACAACTCGCCCTTGGTTTGAACTAAACATAGCATCAGTTGTAGACGAACTTTTTAGAGCGTTGGAACCTTCTTTCGAACTGGATTTATTGCTCGCCTGCTTTTTTAAAACAGTACCAGCTGCTGCTGCCACACCAACAGTTGATTTGCTGAGTTGGCCTAGGATATCAGACAAAGCAAGAACAAATGATTTTAGGACTGGACTCTCGTTGCTATTGTTATTGGTTTTCATTTTTTAATTTATTATAGTGACGTTATTAAAACAATTATAGCATATTTAAATCAAACCTACCAAGAAAATTTACCTCTTCCAGATAAAAAATCATATATTTTTTACACCCAGACTATTCAAACAACATTTAATTCTAGGAATTAACAAAATTATTAATATTTTATATAGCTACAACCTTGATATTTTTGTAATAACAGCTTGACAATCTAGATAAGCTATAAATCTAACCCACCATCATTGAGTTTGGAAAGTATAGTATCCAAAGCCTCCAAACCTCGACACCTAATCACCAAACTGCAATAGTCATTTTTTTCTTGCCTAATTCGAACATCAGCGCTAAGAATTCGGGCAAAAGCTCGTTCCATCTGTAATAGATCAGCATCTTGCTCTGATTTTTGCTTTTGGTTTTCAACAAAAGCAACGCTATTATCTTTACTCTCTTTGGTTTGCAAACGCTTCATTATATTTTCAGCTTCCCTTACACTAAGATTATTTTCCAAAATATATCTAGCTAACTCCAAAGGATTATCGCTATTAATAATGGCCCTAGCATGTCCGGCACTAACCCTACCATCGGCAATCATTTGTTTGATTTCTTGTGGTAATTTTAATAGCCTCATAGTATTCGAGATATAGCTGCGGCTTTTACCCATTTTTTGGGCTAAACTTTCTTGGGTGTGGCCATATTCATCAATCAATTTACGAAATGCTTCAGCTTCTTCAAGTGAATTAAGATTTTGTCGCTGAATGTTTTCGATCATGGCAATTTCAAATGAATCTATTTCATTTGTTTTTTTAATTATTACGGGTATTTCAACGAGTCCTGCTTGTTTTGCTGCGTGATAGCGCCGTTCTCCAGCAATAATTTGATAGCCATCATCAATCTTACGTACTATTATAGGTTGCAACACTCCATATTCTTTAATTGAAGATGATAACTCTTCCAACTCTTCATGGGTTATAATTTTGCGAGGCTGATTAGGGTTAAAAGTTATATCTCTAAGTTGTAAGACGCAAACACCTGATTCTGGTTTTTGGTCATCCATAAAAGAGGTAGAAGCTTCTGAAATCAAAGCTGATAGACCTTTGCCCAGTGTTTTTCTTTCGTTCGAATTATTCATATTGATTCCTTAATTATTTTTAGCACTTTTATTTTAAGAACTAATTAGTCATAGCAATTATAATATTTTTTCATAGTAATTTTTCTAGCATATATTATTAGCGCCTTTTTGCTCAGGTTACAATTTTTCAATAAATTCCTGAGCTAGAAGCATATAGGTGATCGAACCACTACAGTTTGTATCGTATATTATCGCTGGTTTACCGTGGGATGGTGCTTCCGAAAGTTTTATGTTTCTTGGTATCATTGCATTATAAACCAAATCTCCCAATTCTTTCCTAACCTCTTCTGCGACATGCCACGACAGACGATTACGTTTATCATACATCGTCAAAACAACTCCTTCAATCTTTAATGATTTATTGATAGAACCACGAATCAATTTTAAGGTATTGATTAAATACGCCAGACCTTCCATAGCTAAAAATTCACATTGTAATGGAATTAAAATACTATCAGCAGCAGCTAATGCATTAATTGTTAATAGATTTAGCGATGGTGGACAATCAAAAAATATAAAATCATATTGCTCCTTTATTTGTTGCAAACGATTTTTTATGATCATCTCTTTTTTGGGAGTGTCGCCCAACTCAGATTGAGCTGCTGCTAGATCTATCGTTGCTGTAATTAAATCGAGATTTGGAATTTCTGTGGCCATTATTGCCCTAGTAATGCTGATGTTGGGAGCAATAAATAGATCATAGACGGTGACATTTCTTTTTGCTGGCTCGATCCCAAAACTGGTACTAGCATTTCCTTGTGGGTCTATGTCTATCACCAAAACTTTTTTACCAATAGCCGCTAGTGCAGTCGCAAGGTTGACGGTAGTTGTTGTTTTTCCGACCCCCCCTTTTTGATTTGCCACCGCTACTATTCTTGTCATTTTTATCTTATGCCAAATTATTATTTGATTTTATTGAGATTTTTTAACTCAATTATTAATGAACCTGGTGTATACCTATTTTGATATTGTTGCAACTTAAAAGACCATTTTAGTTGTAGATCATCTATCTCTGGAGGATAGGATGGCCCTTTCAACAGTAGAAAAGTTGTGTTTTGAGAGATTAGACCGTTACACATATCAATTATATTTTTACAACTTGAAACTGCTTTGGCTACAACAACCAAGTTGGAATTAGAAAAATCATAGTATTTCAAAAATTTGGCATCCCTATGGTATACTTTTGCAGATATATTTAATTTATCAACTATTTCATTTAAAAAGTCTGCTTTTTTTGTATTAATTTCAACTAAATTGCACTGGTAACCTAAAATACTCAAGGGAACGCCGGGAAATCCTGCACCACTACCAATGTCAACAATCTCAGCATTGTTAATTGTTGATAAAAACTCGACTAACCCTAAAGAATCTAAAACATACCTATATAAATCGTCAATCACACTACGTCGTGATACTAGATTAAAACGCTGATTATATAACATAATCAGATCAATATATTTTTCGACAATGTCCAGCTGTTCGCCTGTTAAAATAGTTTCTAGAACTGCTTTATAATTCATATCCTTAGCTATATTGTATTTTTCTTTAGGAACTACCAATCTTATTCTTTGTTCCACCTGCTCCAATTATCAGCACTTTGAAAATATGCCAACGCCTCTAAAAGCATAGCATCATTAGACCTTGAAGCGAGCTCAAACTCTTGACCATTCCGTTGATAGAAATCAAATTGCTGCTGTGGCTTTAAAACAACCATCTCATTATTGGTCATGTATCCTACCTGCTGGTAGTTAGAAATAAAAGCTCGTTCTGGTATCTTAGATTTAAGTAAATCATGACCGAAGAATTTACTTTCATAGCTAAAATCCAGCAATCCAAGAAGGGTAGGTGCCATGTCGATTTGACTGCCAAGTTTTGAGATTACTGCAGGTTTTATTATTTTTGGCGCGTAGAATATCATCGGGATTAGATAATCATTTGGATTGATTTCTTGCCTCCCAGCTGAGCCTGCTGTATGGTCAGCCACAATCACAAATACTGTATCATTAAACCATTCGCGCTTTTTGGCGTTTTCAATAAAAGTGTGAATAGCATAATCAGTATATTTAACTCCGCCCGAACGCCCAGTGTGAGACGGAATATCAATTTTACCATCAGGATAGGTGAAGGGACGGTGGTTGGAGGTAGTCATTATCACATCAAAAAATTTGTTTCCTTTAGTATATTCAAGATCGTTTTCCTTGATGACCCTAGCAAATAAATCTTCATCAGCAACCCCCCAAATATTAGAAAAAGTTATTTCATTTTTTGCCAGATCAGATCGATCAATAACTTGATAACCGTTACTGCTAAAAAAGTTATTCATATTGTCGAAATAACCAAAGCCACCATAAAGAAATTTAGTAACATATCCACGATCTTTAAACACAGTACCAATATTAAAAAGCTTATCGTTTCCTGGACGACGCACAATCGAATTACCAGGTAGAGGCGGTATTGATAAGGTGATTCCAGCCAATCCATATACAGTTCGTGTTCCAATTGCCCTGATATTATTAAAAGAAAGAGAATTTTTGACTATTGCGTTCAGATTAGGAGTAAGATTGTCCTTGTTGCCGAATGCTCCTAGATACTCAGCGCTTAAACTTTCTACGATTATCACTACAACATTATGATTTTTTTCTGATGATTGATTTTGAATTGTTCTAATTATATTAGTATTAGGATCTAAAAATTTAGCCTCTTTGACGCTCAATTTATCAACCAAAATCTTGGTTAGTTCATTTTGCGGTTTAGTTATATAGAATTCATCAAACGGTAACTCGTTATTACGATAAGCAGAAAAAAACTGATATATACCATTTTTTGCAATTTCACTTGAACATTTATTATGGGAAAAATTAAAATTTAACCTATCAACAAAACCAAAGGTAATAATAGACAAAGCTAAAGCTAATACAACAATAAAAGCTTTATATTTTAAACGCATTCCAACCAAATATTGTCGCTTATCAGGTATATTTTATATAAAAAAGCACTGAAGACAGAAAAAATCCCAATTATAACCAATATTAAATTGATTGGATATGATTCTCTAATATTTCCTATGACTTCTTTGCTATAAATTAGATAATCTACCGCAATAAAATTGAACCTAACCCCAAATTCATTCCAAAAAAACCATTCGGCAACAGCAGTGAAAATTAAAATGAATGTATAGATAAAAAATAATAAAGCTTCCCAAACCGCTATCCGAGATTTATTTTGATCTAGCAAAAGGAAACAAATTGCCAACAGAACTAAAATATAGGAAAAAACTAGAGAATCTGATATAAAACCAATAAAAAATGGTAACAAAATATCGAACACAGAACGAAACTTTCCTAAAACGCAAGAACATTGCAAAAGATCTATATTCCCTCGCAAAATTTCATACTGAGTAAAAGCTAATCTTTCTATAAGGTTTATTACGACAAAGGTCCAAAAAAATGGTAGTATAAATCTTATAAAATTACGTG
>CALKVD010000010.1 GCA_937996615.1 uncultured Rickettsiales bacterium
AATAGGACTTTAGCTTTTTTCATTTTTCTCAAAACTTAATTATTACATGTAAGTACAATCTTACCAATATGAGAATTGCTTTGCATTTTTGCTAATGCTTTTGCTGCGTCTTTGAAATCATATACACTATCGATGATTGGTGTGATTGATCCGTTTAGCCAAAGTGGTAGTAAGTATTGACGAATATTTTCAATAATTAAACCTTTGGTTACAAGAGATTTATTGCGTAAAGTTGAGCCATAGATAGAAAGGTTACGATGCAAAATTTTTGCCATAGATATTGATCCTTGGCTGCCACCCATATAGCCTATGCTGATTAGTTTGCCACCATTCTGCAAAGCTTCAAGATTCTGTTCTAAATATGAGCCTCCTAATATATCTAGAATCATTTCTGCTCCACCAATTTTTTTTGCTAATGATGAAAAATCTTCATCACAGGTAATTGGATATATCTTTGCTTTAAGCTGAGATTGAGTTTCATCAAATTGCTTTTTGTTTTTCAAGAGTTCGGTAATTTTTTCGTACCATTGATTTAATTTGTTAGCATCACGTGAAGTTGCTATTATATTATAGCCTAACAATAAACCATATTGCACTGCGATCGACCCAATTCCGCTAGTTGCGCCATGTATAATTAAAAGATTATTTGTTTTTTTTCTAAGTTCAGGCAATTCTTCATTTTGATTTTGTAATAAACTCAACTGTCCAATCATGCTGAAATTTAGCCACACGGTTGCAAATGCTTCAACAACAGAAGCTGCTTGGATGAATCCTTGGATTTTAGAAGAGCTGTTAACGATTTGATCTGGTATATCTAAAACACAATTTTCTGGTGCCATAACTAGTTCGCTATATCCACCGCTAGTTAATAAAGCGCAAACACTTTTGCCATTGTCGAGTCTGATGCCGGCAACCTCCAACCCTGGGATATTGCTATCATCTGGTGAGTCATAATTTCCTTTTAGCTGTATTATATCAGCTCTGTTGCATCCAATTGCTTTCACTTGTATTGGTATCATTTTTGTGTCTGTCGAATTAGATGAAAACAAATTTAGTTGTCCCTCTGACATAACTAAATTATTATTAATTATTTGGTAATATCTAGTCATTATGTTGATTTATTTGGGATTGATTTCTAGAATTGTTGGATCATCTTGTGAATATAAATATAATAATTTGCCACGTAATTTTTGAATTAATTCAATCGCTAAAATTTCTAAAACACTTTCCTGATTATGCAGATAGCTATACGAAGCTGAAGAGACCTGGAAGCTATTATACGCTATCAAATTACCTCTTGATAGATATAGTTTGTTCGAAGGTAAGGTTACTCTTTCATTTATATCCTCTTTCTGCAGCTCGTAGTTGAGATTAATTTTAACCCTCTGTCTTGCTCCTGAAAAATCTTCGTTTATCATATTAGAACTTAGGGAATAATCATAAATCAGATCTAAGGTTACGGGGTTCAGTTTAACGTTGTTGCAATCAATTTCTGCTGCGATTTCTTTTAATTCATCAAGCATTTTTTGGGTATTATGGTTAAAAATAAAAGTGAGTTTGCTTACATTGCTTTTATAAAAAGCCAATGATGCCTTTGATTTGATTTTGCCTAATTTTAGAGCAGCAAAATTGCACCATCCAATGGGTTTTATTTTTTGCTCTAAATTTTTAATTTCGCCGTTGGTAGTACTATGATTAAATTTTCTTGCACTAATGTCAGTACAACCTAAAAATGGTACCATCAAGATGATTACTATGAAATATTTTATATTTATATAAGTATGCATATTAAAATTCTTAGTTGGCGAATATTTATTGTTGCAGATGTGTTTATCGGGTTTATATTACGTTAATTTATATTATTTTGAGTCCAAGCATATTTTTCACCTGTTCTATTGTGATTTCAGCAATTTTCTCAGCTTTTTTTGCTCCTTCTATGAGAGTTTTTTTTAAGCAAGCTTCATCAGCTAAAATCTCGGTTGCTAATTTGGAAATAGGAATTAATTGGGCAATCAAAGCATCTATAAGCAGCTCTTTGAATTTGCTAATTTGCAAACCTTGCAAGCTGTTAATGATTTGCTCTTGACTGGTGCCAGTTAAGGAACAATAGATGTTTATTAAGTTGCTTATTTCCGGTCTGTTTTCTAAATCATAATAAATTTCTGTGATTGAATCAGTTTTAGCTTTGCGGATTTTGGCAGCGATCATATCAGCACTGTCGGTTAGATTGATTCTTGCTGTGTCAACTGGATCTGATTTGCTCATCTTTTTAGTGCCATCGCGTAGACTCATGATTCTGGAACTTAATTTTGGTATAATAGGATTTGGTAAAGCAAAATATTCTTTGGTTACTTGCCTATTGAATGATGCAGCTATGTCTCTAACTAATTCTAGGTGTTGTTTTTGATCATCACCAACTGGCACGTGAGTTGCATGATAAAGTAAAATATCGGCCGCCATCAACACAGGATAAGCATATAGCCCAAAGCCTGCAGATCCCGATTTATTCCCAGCTTTTTCTTTAAACTGCGTCATTCTATTTAACCAGCCAACCTGTGTCGTACATCCCAGAATCCAAGATAGTTCGCTATGTTGATGGATCATTGATTGCTGGAATATAATTGATTTTTTTGGATCTATTCCACAAGCTAGATAGTAAGCCAGATTTCGTTTGATATTTTGCTGCAGCTCAATCGGATCATTTGGTACTGTAATAGCATGTAGATCAACCAAGCAAAATAAGCATTCGTGATTTTCTTGCATCATCACCCAATTTTTCATCGCGCCCAGGTAATTACCCAAAGTCAGTTTGCCAGTAGGTTGGATTCCGGAAAAAGCTCGATTCATAGAATTAATATTTTTTGTTAAATTATTTTGTCGATTAAAACTTTTAAAATACTTTTACTTTAATTATTTTTTAGTAGCAAAATACTATCAGCCAATCATTAGTATTGCAAGAAATTTCCTAAGCAAAACAGTGGCCTCGATTAATTTGCTATTAACCTTAATAGATTATTAACAATTTATATTGTACTAATGCAATATTTTTATTGCATATATTAAAAATACGTGTTTTAGTTAAGCGTAACGCATGTTTAAAATTTAACAAAGCTAAATTGCAAATTCAACGTAATAAGGTTGATATTTCTGCGACAGGAAGTCTTAAAAAATCCTTGTCTAATTTTTATAATACAGAAATAAGAATTGTGGTTGATGATAAAACTATTCAATCAAAAATCACCTTTGGATTAGAGACATTTCTGAGTGACACTGAACTCCATAATCAATTAGATAAATTTAATGATTTAATTAGTAGCTGCACTACAAATAAGGACAGTAGTTGTAATATGTTGATTAAAATCCAATCTGTTAAAAAAATTTTAAAACTTTTAGCACCAATTGTTAAATATTCTGGGGTTAGTGTCAAAATTGATTTAAAGAAAGAAGTTAAAAATATGCGAAAAATAGAGGGGCAAATAGTTAAAATCAATGATAATTTAATAGTTTTAATCCAAAAAAATTCAACAAAAGTCATAGTAGACTTATCTAATATTAACAATATTTTTATCAAAAGTAACATGGAAAAATCTGGAGGTATGTCAAATTCGGCAAAGCCAATTCAAAGAACGATAGGGAAGGGTAATAGATCAAATCACTTTAGACCTAATCTTGAGGCAACAATAAATAAATCAGAGTCTGAAAAACAAAAATCTGGGATTTCTAAACTTCCACATACTGAAGAGATGGCTCATGATGTAATTAAACTAAAATCTAAGCCTATGGTTGGTCGCAAACGGGGTAATGCATTGCAATTAATGGAAAAAGCCAAGAATAAAAAGAATTTAAAGCTAGCAGAAGAAAAATTTAGTTATGAGACTTCCAACCATAGTAATCTTATGGTAATATCTGGCCAAGGTGCTTCTGAATCAAGAAAGCATATTAATATTAGAGCATTACGGCGTCGTAGATTATTGCAGAAGGAGCTTGTAAATAAATCATAATAATTGTAATGATAGATTCGTATATCACTAAATTAATTTATTTTATAGAATTAAGATGGCTTTAGCTAGTAGTTTTGATGGAGTAGAGATTTTGCAAATTGCTGAATCTGTAGCTCGTGAAAAGTCAATCAGTCGCGAATCTATATTGATCGCACTTGAAGATACGATAAAAAATATCGCTAAGAGACAATATGGTAACAATAATTCTCTTAAAGTTCATATAGACAGACGTCTGGGCGAAATTAAAGTTTATAATGAACTCAATGTTGTTGATGATGAAGAAATCAATGAGCAAGATGATATTTCTGAGACAAATGAGAAGCAACGGATTGTTGGGGTTATCAGTGTGACGGAAGCTCAGAAATATGATCCTGGGGCGGTAGCTGGTGATTGCATCAGAGAGCAATTACCTCCATTACATTTTGATAGAGTCTCAGCTCAAGCAGCAAAAACTATGATACTAAGCAAAGTTAGAGAAATAGAGTTGATCAAACAAAGTGAAGAATATAAAGACCGTATTGGTGAAATTGTTAGCGGAGTTGTTGAAGATATGGATAGGGGTAATATCACTGTCCGTCTCGGCAGTGGTGAAGCTTGTATAGAAAGACAACATCTTTTACGTTCAGACCACTTTAAAAAAGGAGACAGAATCAGAGCATGCTTAATAGATATAAAACAGGACATAAAGGGTCCGCAGCTTGTTTTGTCTCGGACTGATGATCAGTTTCTCGCTCAGCTTCTCGCTCTAGAAGTTCCGGAAATTTATAACAAAGTTATCGAAATAATCAAAGTTGTTCGTGATCCAGGTTCTCGAGCTAAAGTTGCTGTCTATTCTTCAGATACTTCAATCGATCCTATAGGTTCATGTATCGGTGTTAAAGGTTCTAGAATCAAGTCTATTATTAATGAACTGGGGGGTGAAAAAGTCGACGTTGTTCAATGGTCAAATGATTGTGTCCAAGCGACAATCAATGCATTATATCCGGTACAAGTTCAAAAAATCTTTCTTGATGAAGACGAGCATAAAATCGAGGTAGTAGTTAACGATGCCAATCTTAGTATTGCAATAGGGAGAAGGGGGCAGAACGTAAAATTGATCTCTAAACTAATTGGGTGGGGTATAACTATAGTTGCTGAAAGTGTAGAAGCAGTAAAGCGTAATGAAGAATTTGGTAAGTTAACAAAATTTTTTGTTGCTGCTCTTGATATCGAAGAGTTACTAGCGCAGCTTTTGATATCCGAAGGGTATGATAGTGTCCTTTCTCTCGCAAATGCTAATGTGAATAGCATGGCTTCAATTGAGGGTTTTGATGAAGAAGTTGCTAATGAATTAATCTCAAGGGCACGTGAATATTCTGAGCTGCATTCAACTAACGGCGATATTGCTGATGGTAAAGCTGAAGTTGAAACATCAGCTTCAAAATCTTTGCTGGATTTTGCTTCTTCCTCTGGTGCGATTTTTAAAGCTTTGATGATGGCTGGAGTTAAAACTCAAAAAGATTTAGCAGATTTAGCTACTGATGAACTGATTGCTATTTTGGATGATTTTGACGTTGCGATAGAACATGCTAATGCTGCTAAGATAATTGAGCGAGCAAGGCAAGCTGTTTATTTTGGACTTTCTCCTAGCAGTGATTCTAAAAATAATGCTGAAAAAGATGAAAAAGCTAATGCGGAAAAAGCTAATTTGTTTTTACATAACGATCGAAGATCATAAGCTGAATAATAGAAAAAGGGGCTGGCATCTGAGAATTAATATGTTAAGGTGTCAATATGTACGTAAAGCATTGTAAACTCAGCAAGAATAGGCGGTTAGAATTGATGAAATATTTTTGGTGTCAGCCCCTTAGAAAAAATAATGGCGCTTTTTTATAGTATCTTGGTTAAAAAAAGCTATAATAATATAATATAGGGATAATTTGGGAGATTATTTTAGATAAATTTTTTTTTAAATGGCGGAAGA
>CALKVD010000011.1 GCA_937996615.1 uncultured Rickettsiales bacterium
GTTTTTCTCAAAGGTGGACATTTAAACAAAACAGAAAATGCAGCTGATTTATATATTGCCAACAATGAAATAAGTGAGTGGCTGATTATGCCTAGAATCAAAACTCATAATACTCACGGCACAGGTTGTACACTTTCAGCTGCAATAGCGTCGTCTATGGCGCTAGGATTTGACAAGATTCAAAGTTGCTATATCGCCAAAAAATATCTCCATAACGCTTTAGTTGCAGCTTCTGAACTTAAGATTGGTAAAGGGGCAGGGCCAGTGCATCATTTCTATCATCTCTGGCCTACAATTGACCTGTTAAAATAAAATATATTGATAATACAATAAAATATTTTAATATTTAGTCTTGTCACAATGTTTTGAATGGTATAGTCTGTATCGTTGAGGTTAATAGAGTTAATTTAGCCTAAGAGTTACAAAGTTAGCTAAATTAAAAATGCAATTGGGTTATAATATTTTTTTATCTAACCTAACACAAGAAATCTCGTTGGTTTATTGGAGTTTAATTGTATATAAATATTTAATGGTATATAAATAATTATGACTGAAATTTTAAATGGCATAAATGTTTCATTACAAGGTTTGTTGAGTGAAACCAAAAGAATAGCTACCACGGCGCAAAACATAGCTAACGTAGATTCTACAGGATTTAGGGAATACTATAACCACTCGAACGATATGAGATATGGAGGAGTTTATACTGATACCAACCGATATATTAGTAATAGGGGAGCTATTAATGTTACTGGTATTGAAACAGATCTGAGTATTGATTCGGGGCCTGGTCTCTTCGCTGTGAGAGAAAATAATGGTCAAGTTCTGTATACAACTTCAGGTAGCTTCCCTCTCAATAAAGATTTAAAAATGTCCAGTCTTGACTCGAAGTATTTTCTTCAAGGATGGGAATGGGACAAAGCAACAAAAAGCTTTAATACTAATCAACTCAATAGTATTCAAATCGACTCTTTTATCTCTACTGAGGCAACTGCAAACATAGAAACCAAAATATCACTGCAAAATGATCAAACTGCTGATAATGGAGGCGGCAGTGCTGTTTTTAATGTATCTGGAGCAAAATCAACTGATATTTTAAATTTAGGGTCAGCAATCCTGGATTCAAGTTTTATAGTGAATGTTTCAACAATGGAAAATGGACAAAAAGTTGAAGCAAGTAGCACCTATACTTATGGTGGTATTTTAATAGGTTCATCAGTTGACCCTAATGGTACTGAAATTGCAAATTCAGTTGGAGGGTTTGATGTCTTAGTTGATGGTCAAAAAAGAATCAGCATAGCTATATCTGAAATAACTGCAGATAGCACAACTGATAATCAAACTGCTTTAAATAATATTGTCCAAAAATTGGCTGATCTAAATATACGTGCTCAAGTTACAAATCCAGACTCTAATGGTGATATTTCAATAATAATTGCGGGTCAAAATGCGAGTAGTGCTTTTAAACTACAATCAATTAATAACGGCTTAACAGGAGGACAAATCCAACCATCTGGTAATAATATTGCAAATTCTGTTGGAAGCTTTGATATTATCGTTGATGGTAAATTCAGAGGTACAATTGCAGTATCTGATATTGCTGATAATACTACAGATAATCAAACTGCTTTAGCAAATCTTGTTAATAAACTTGCAGCTCTTGGCATATCATCTAAGATTGATATAACCAATTCACAAGTTGCACTCACTAATATTATTCCCCAAACTGCTGGTAGCGCCTTAGAATTAAGGCAAAAGGCTGGAAGCAACTTATTAGACGCTTTGCAGATAACTAAAAAACAAACCGCTCTGGCAGCTATTAATATTGCTGAAAATTCTAGTGTTGCAGCAGCACCTCTTTCTAACAATAGGTTTGCATCAATTTCAGAACTCGTTGCAAAAATTGGAGGCAAATTTGCCAATATCTATCAAGATACTAATGGTTCTGCAGGTTTTGTAGCATCGACTAGATTTGGTGCAGAAACTACTTTATTTGACCAAAATTCAAACTCTGGCTTGTTAAGTAAACTCGGTGTTATACCGGTTGGTCATAGCGGAATTGCACCAAGATCATCTTATGATCCATATTCTAGCACTAGTAATATGGCATCAAAAAGTGTAACTCCAGATGCCATCAGTAGTGTCAGTATCTATGATAATCTAGGGGTTGCTCATAATTTATCCATAGCATTAAAACGACTTGATATATCAAATTGGATGATGGAAGTCTATAATGTCAATGCTGCTGAAGAACTAAATCTTGATGGATATGCAAGCGTTAATGGATTGCTTCAAGTCAGTAGATTGAATTTTGATGGTAGTGGAATGCTTAAAGCTGTCGGTAATTATGGTGACAATGCACAAATGGCAGTTGGTGTTTCACAGTATAGTCAAGTTATAGCTAATCCGTTTGATAAACTGAGTGGTAATAGTTTTACTATCAACATAGCTGGACAAACTTCATCAGTCTTTACCTTTAAAGATGATCCTGATGTAGGGGCTGGAGAATTTAACAATGTTGCAACTCTCGTAACTGCAATCAATAATAAATTTAACTATAACAATATTGTGGCTTCAATAGTCCGCAAAGATAATGGATATAGACTGCGTATTTCACCTATTAGCGGGGTAGCTAATCAAAATATCTCAATCACTAGCTCAGTCTTTCCAGATCTCAATATGGAAGCTAGCGTCAGCGGAACAAATCTTGAAAGTATTGCATCACCACTAACGCTAAATTGGAGAAATATAGATGATACCAATAATCAGGATTCCGCTATTTTACCTAGCACAGTACAGTTTAACTATTCTCCTAAAACTATTAATTCAGTTGCCTCAATGAATAATTTGATTCTTTCTCCTGATGGATACCGAGCAGGTGAATTCAAGGAGTTAGCGATAGATAAAGAAGGTGTGGTAACAGCTATATATGATAATAATGCAGCTATTAAAAAATATAAGATACCCGTAGCTATATTTGCAGATACTGATTCGCTTAAAACTACTGATGATGGTCTGTATCAAGCAACTTCGAGCTCAGGCCCGGTCACAATGAAAGCTGCAGGATTAGGCAATGCTGGTACAGTGGTTTCGAATTCTCTTGAAATGTCTAATGCAGATTTACAAAAACAGCTGCCAATATTAATCCGAGTCCAGCAGCAATATGCAGCAAATGCAACAGCTTTGCAAAGAAATTTATCGTTAATCGATACTTTGTTGTCAAAATTTTAACCTATTTTGGTTTATTGATTAGAACTCTTGTGTAAGTCAAGTTTTAAAAATTTTAGCTTTCTCTAAAAATAGCAATTTTTAGGACATCCAAATAACTTGTGTAAGGGATTTATTCTACTAAGCATGGTAAATTAAGTTGAGATATGCCTATCAAATATTCTATTATGATGTAGGTGTTATTATATTAATATTTTCGGAAATGTTAATAAATTATATATATTTAGGACTGTTGCGAGATTAAGGTTTTAGGTAGTGTCGCTCAAAATATCTGCCATCAAATCCTCAGATACATTAGAGTAAACACCGATTTTAGGGCGCGAGCACATCTTCAGAAACTCCACTAACTTTTCCGTTTCGCAACAGCCTTAGCTTAAGATTTTAGAGATTATTAATTCTATAGGCAAACCCTCAAGTTTACTATAGTTGCCGCGAATGATAGGGTTAACGTTTTGCCGGTAGATGATGGATAAAATCGTTAGCGTTTATTGCAAAATTGGGAGCAGGATAAATGCCCATGGCGATGGATCTGTTACTAAAATTATCACTCCCGTCGCTGCGTTTGAGCTTGCGGGTTTAATTCTGTTTTTCTTCCAAAATCTAACTGTCTTGAACCTTGAATTTATGACAAATCCTTTTATAAACCACGCAGTGAAATCGAGCGTCTCCAAGCTTTCCGATGCGTTTTTTGGTTCAAAAACACGATCTAATGTTCACAGTGCTCTTATCATGAAAATGATCCAATATTGTTAACAGGATCTAGAGTTTAATAGGCGAACCGGAACTTAATTTACTATAAATCTTATTTAAAGCTAGCTATTCCTTTGCTAACTTCATCTTTGCTGTATTGTTTATCGATAATATCACTAAATTTTTTCTTTTCTTGATTAATAGAAGGTTCATCTTTTTTGTTTTGAGTGTCTAGCTCATTAGTATTTATTTTGGTTTTGGATTCTGCGTTCCGAATATTCGGTAGGATTTTTTCTACATCAATTTTATTAATATTCGCCAACCCAGTTAAAGTAATAATGTTATTAACCAATTGACTACTAAATCTGATAAATTGATCAACCCCCATTTTTCTGCTATTATACATTGAGTTAATTGCTTCTTGAATTTTAATCAACCTTTGGTTGTTATCATCAACGTTAGTTTTTATTTTTGTTCCAATTTGTGGTAGTAAACTGATCAGATCAGAGACCGAAAGCATTAAATGATAGAGAGTAGCTATATTGTCTACTGGTGAAGACAGTATTGTAGTCAATTTTTCTATAATTTGTTCTAAGCTATAGTTTCTTTGAGTAGTTGATCCATCAGCTATATAATTTTTTATAGCTTTAGCATGAGTTGTTATTTGATCGTTGGGTGATATAGTATGCAAAATTCCAACCAAATCATAGGGAGGGCGCAAATCTTCAGCAAGAGAATAAATTTCTGATGCCATAGATCTTCTTTCAAGAGGGCATATATCGGTCAGCTGATCGATAAACCCTCGCATAGCTTTTAGATATTTAAGTATGATGCGATAATTCATCGTAAATAAACTAAAAAAATTATTCATCATTGTATTAGCTTTTTCTTTATCCTGTTGAAAAAATTGTTGATACATATTTTCAACTTCAGCCAACATTGGTTCATATAGTTCTATAGGAATAGAAAAGACATTTGCTGGCAGATATTTATTTGTTCCGTCCAAATCTCGCATCGGTACCGAATATAAAAATTCAACTCCGCATAACATTTTTTTGATAATCAGCAAAATACCCTTAATGATTTCTACATATCTTTTGAGTTCCTGCTGTTCATACTCTTCGGTTTTGGTTTTAGCTTCTACAATTTTAGCTAAGCTACTTTCAATATATTTTTTTAGTTTCATAAAGTAGTGGCCAGAGTGAACTAAAATATTAGCGCTATGAATAGCAATTGCATGGCTAATTGGTATTTCTTGAGTGTGGAATGAGTTTTGGTTATTATGGCTAATTTTGTATCTATATGGATATTTATGTTTTAAAACATCCAAAATATATTCGGATTTTAGCAAAAAAACTATTTCGCCAATACCAACATCTTCAATATTTTTTTTTAAAAAATTTTGGATAGACTCGATTATATTATCTTGGTTGATAGTATTATTTAATTCTGAATTTACTTGATTAGTCATTGCTAAATTACACCTTTATCAAACTTTAATTTGTTGTTTATAATTATAGCGATATAGCATCAGTTGTAAAGATAAAGCAATAAAGCTAAAATTTTATCTTAGCTTTGTTTGGATGTAGCTAAGTTTATCAGGTCAAAAATTTAGTATAAAAGATTTAATTTCAAACTATAATCTGACAAACCAAGAACCAAATTTGCGTAATCCAAGACCAACCAAAACTATAGCTGCAGTAAATATTTTTAGATCAGAAGGGGCTAAACCCATAAATAAAGCGGCGCCTTGAATTTGCTGATATATCAAAGCTCCAACAATTGGTGCCATCAGTTGACTACCAATTCTTTTAAATCCAACGATTGCTTCTCCTATCATTAAAGCAGCTAAGGCATGAATCACAATGCCGATACCCATACCAACGTCAGCATATTTTTGCATTTGAACCATTAAAGCACCAGCAAAACCACAAGCAGCATTACTAATAAATAAAGTACAAATTGTATAGCGTGACACATCAATACCTTGGCGCATAGCAAAATCTGGATTCAAACCGATTGATCTGAGGCAAACTCCGATCTCAGT
>CALKVD010000012.1 GCA_937996615.1 uncultured Rickettsiales bacterium
AGAGTCACTACAAACTCTAAAAAACTTCCTAGCTCCAAACTTCGACCTACTATCGGTCGACGGTAGACGCTATACTCTTGAAGAGGTTAGCGGAAGGCGCGGACTTGTTGTTACGTTTATCTGCAACCACTGCCCATATGTACAAGCAATTGCTCATAAGATAGCCGATGCCGCAAAAAGACTAAAAGACATCGACATCAATTTGGTTGCAATTAATTCTAATGACTTCACCGCATATCCAGAAGATTCATATGAAAAAATGCAGGAATTTGCTGAATTACATGAATTCAACTTCCCATATTTATTAGATGAAACCCAAGAGGTAGCCCTTAGCTATGGAGCAGTTTGCACTCCAGATTTTTTTGGATTCAACCGTAATCTCAAGCTTCAATATCACGGGCGCCTTGATCGTTCACGCAAAGAAAAAATCACAAAAACATTCCTCACCCCTGATTTATTGGTCGCGATGATTGACATTGCTTTGAGTGATGAATATTCAGGTCCAGAGCATAAGTCAATTGGATGTTCGATCAAATGGCGGCCAGAAATGGAGGAAAGAGCAAAAAAACTATACCTGTAGCATTGCGGTTCATTAGCACCGCCAATCGATTTGCTAGCGATGGGGGTAACTAGCTTGATGCGCAACCACCATCTCGGGCCCCATAGCTTGACCTGCTCTAAGCGCTCAACAACTCCTAATTGCTTGCTCTAAGCGCAATCATTGTGAAATTTTTTATCCAGTTTTTCTACTTCGTTTTTCTACTTCGTCGCTCAAGAAAATTTTCTAGAATTCCAAATTCTTGTTCATCAATAACTCCTGCTTGGCGCAAAGCTTTGGCAGATAAACCATCATCTGCCTTCGCTTCCTCTTTAGAACCATATTGCATTTGCGCTTTGATTCTATCATGATATATTTTTTCTTCTGCCACAAAAAGTTTATGCACCAATTCCCCGATTTCAAGCACAGCACGCAACGGCGTTCCATCTTTACAACTCCATTCATAATTGGCTTTAAGTTGCTGAAACTTTTCGCTGGCTCTTGAATCTATTCCACTATCTGCTTGTTTTTTTCTTTCCCAGTCAGTTATTAGATCTGATTTTTTACTTTGCTGATAATCCATAACTCCTCTATGATCAACGCTTAAAGCAATTTCCTCCGCCTCTTTTTTACCGCCATAAACAGCCCCATAAGCGCTTTCACATAGATTCAGCAGCTTTTTGATTAATCCTTTTCTTTCCTTAGCTAGAGGAAAGTCTAAAGAAGGGCTATTAGCAATCTGGTTATAGTTCTGGCTATCGACCTGCTCCCTGTCCTGTTTCGAGGCTTGGCTTCCGTTTTCTTGAACTATGTTTATATTACTATTGTTTTTACTGCTATTTTGCTTTTTGACCGATAGCATATTAGCACATATGTTGTTTTTGATGTTTGCTTTAAGTGCTATAATATCATTATATACATTTTCTGCTATAAACTTATTAACTATTAAAGCAATAATATTGTTTTTATTGGTATTTTTTGAATTATTTTTTATTTTAATGCTATATTTGTTATAATTATTTTGTTTATTATTATTTTTACTATAAAATTTGTTTCTTAACATTTTCATATTTCACCTAATTTTTATTATTATTTTTTGTATTTATTCCATAAAAAAACGGTAGCACAACTTAAGATTGTGCCACCGTCCTTGCTACCGCTTTATTTAATTTTATTTTAAAATTTACTCAACCCAAGATCGTTACCAAAAAGATTGATTTAACTCTGGTTTTATAAAATTTGACCCCTAAGCTAAAATCTTAACTTCTATCTAGCTATTCCGCCGCCCTGATTTTGAGCTGGACCAACGGGGCGATTTTGAGCTGGATTTGGACCACCTTGACCATTTTCAACTTGAACAAGTGCACCATTAGCGATATTTCGCGCTTGTTCTAACACATTGACCCCATCTCTTTGAACTTGCTGTTCCTGACCACCTTGACCTGGATTTTGTCTTACATTCGGAGCTTCAACTACCACAGGTTGTTGCACTTCAATCCCTGGACCACCTTGAACTTGCTGAGCTTGATTTTGCCCTACTCCGTCTCCATTCGGAGCTTCAACTACCACAGGTTGCCCACCACCACCGTTCTCTCCAAGCCTTAAATTTGGGGCTATTCTATCATCGGCAGCCCTATTAGCCTGGCCATAAGCTTGCTCCTCAGAGCCAACACCATTGCCACCACCCCTCTCTCTTCGAGCTTCTTTTTTTCTGATATCAGCCTCAGCTGAATTTAATATATTTCCATCTTTTTGTATCCTACCCAATTTGTATAATCCACTATAGCCATCCCTACTAGCTTGATCTTGAGGTTTGATTTTCGGATATTTGTCATTCCAATATTCGCTCACAGCTTTTTTAGCATTACTAAACCGGCTCTTAGTTCTTTGAAACCAACCTTTTTCATTAGTCTTGCTACAAAATCCACCAATTGCAATCCCAGCAGCGATAACACCCCTACCAGCTTTACCAACACCTTTAAACACCCCTTCCACCTTGCCTTTAATACCCATTACTATATCAAATAGCTTGGGATCCAATAAAATATACAGAGGAAAAATAGCCGTAATAAATATCTTCATCGGCCAACCAATGCTCGAATAATCTGCAACCCAGTTGACAGCAGAAACCAAAGCATCACCGACCCGTTTTACTCCCTTTTTAAACTTATAGCCTTTACCCATATGGCTGCTATCACGCTCCAAGGGTTTATATTTTTCAACCCCTTCAGAAAGTCTCTTGATCCAATCTTCATCACCAATTCTGCATAGTTTAAGATATTCATCACAGATATCACCAGGGCTTTTCTCTTTTGTTCCTTTGACGTCTTTAACATGAACCGTCAACCATTCTTTTTTACCCAATGCAACTTGATGCATCAAAATTCGCGAATGTGGCTGAGCAATTTTGTCGAGATCGGCAAAATCGGCCCCTGCTAATTTTTTCTCATTCAACTCAGAACGATAAAAATTCTCCAAATATTGGCGATGCTTTTCGTACATATCCATCGCATATCTAATGACTTTTTCATCAGTTTCTCGATGTATCCCACAAGACATCATCCAAGTTTGTCTTCCTAAATATTCTATCTTATCTTCAAAAGATGAATCCCTACTCGGTGACATCGTCCAATCATGCCCATAAGCCAAGCCAAATCTAGATTGATGATCTGGCTTACCAAATCCGCTAATATCATTCTCTTTTGTTTCATATCTAGCTACTTCTTTTTTAAGCGCTTGGAAACATTCAGATCTGATTTGTTGCAGTTCGATTGAATAATTTTGCGTTCTAGGGTTTTCATCAATTTTTGCAATATAGGCTTTCATCTTATCGATATTTCCAGGCTGCATTTGAGTCGTTTGCCCTTCTCCATGTGCAGCAAGGTAGTATCTCAGCAACCCATCCATCCCTTTTTGTTCCCTAGAACTAAGATTATCATATCCATCCCGATAGCGCACCAATCGCAATAAATCATATTGAGCTTGTTGCATCTTTTGGGTATTTTCAGCATTTCTCAAGGAAAGCAAAATAGTTGTATATTTATTGATCAATTCTCGTTGCGGATCTTCTTGTTCCGGATCTATTATTACGGCGCCATCAAGATTTTGCTCTCCGTTTTCTTCTGGTTGTGGCCGATTGATAATATCGGGCGCATAGCTTTGATTTAGCCTTTGATTACTCCCCCCAGATTGCAACCATTGGTTTTGAAGATTATCCTGATCAGCGATGGCAATTGCGATTATAGCATTAGTCACCTGCTCTCTCTCATTTTCAGCAATATTTTCTAATGCTGGTGAAATTTGGGCCAGACCTTGTATCTCAGGCAGCACAATGTTCTCCTCCCCCCTCATATCTAAAATATTTTGTTTTTGAGGTGACTCATCGCACAAAACCTTGAGGATTTCATAGCGTCTTGTAAATTCGCTTTTTTGCCCTTCTGTTGGCTGCTGCTCTTCTGGTGCCTGAGCTCCAGGATTTGGTCGCGCGCTTCCATTTGGCGCCTCTAGCATATAGAAATAGGCTTCCCGTAATATCGCCGAACTCACTGCCTGACCTTTGTTTGTACCTTGAAAATAATTTTGCATCTCATCAGCTGATTACCACTTTTGAGCATGGTTAATATTTCTGTACCAAAAATCTCCTTATGCTGATCTGATAGTGGAAACGCTGGCTGCTCCGGGGCTTGAACGCCTTCTCCGACATCAACACCCTCTTCTAGTCTCTCTTCTCCCTCCTCTCCAACCTCATCCGTTAGTACTTCTGTAGTTTCTTGCCCAACACCCTCGTCTAGTCTACCTTGGGCACCAACCTCCGCTGGAATTTCTTGCTCAACGCCTTCTTGAACCCCACCATTTAAAGCATCATCTATTGGATTTCGCATAACACTACCTTTAATTTTTTATAATTTATGTTTATAATTATAGCATCAACGCTATTTTTTTTCAATTTATATCATACTGTAATACTATAATATAACTGCACCATACATATAGCGTTCTGGGCAATTTTACCCCCCTACTCACCTCTACCTTGCTCTACCTCTATCAGTAACCACCTTTTTACCAGCTTCAACCTCTTTGCTGCTTTTACCTTGCGACTTGCCAGCAGCATTAATTGCAACCTCGGCTATGTTTGCCGCATTTTGCAACACTTGGCTTTTTGATCCGATGCCTCCTTCTTTGCCGGCCGTTGCTTTGGCACCAAATTGCTTGACATTTTTTTCAATGACAAGATCACCATGATCCAAGCCATACAGCTTTATCTTGGCACTTTTTTCAATTATTTTACTACCAACAGCATCTTTATCTTTAGATTTTTCTACTTTCTTTTTAATATTTTGCATCTTTTTCTTTGTTTTAGCTTTTTGTTTTGCATTTTTTTTCATCTCTTTTGCAATCTTTTTTTCCTTTGCTTCTTTTTGGATCTTTTGCTGCTCTAGGTCCAGATCATCTTTAGATTTACTATCGTTTAGACCTAAGCTATCGATAATTTTTTTAGTAATTAAATCCAACTTTTTTAAAAATCCACTGAGCATTTTTGCAAATCCTGGCTCTCTTTGGATTTCTTTATTGTTATGATCAGGATTTATTTTATTTTCTTGTTGATTATTCATCATAATTTTTCCTATTTTTAAGTTAATTAGCTATTACTATTGATTATATTACATAAAAATAATATTAGCACCTATAAAATTTTGCTGACGACAATCAGCAATTTTGGAGATTACCCCCCCCTAGCTTCTATCTAAAGCTACACCAAAATTCATGATAAAACCCCAACCATCTCAACCTCTGGTTGATTTTGGCTCAAGACATCGACAATTTTGCACATAATCAATCTATCGCGAGATAAAACCCCTTCAATTTCCTCTCCTCCAGAGTCTAACCTAACGATGCTATAGTCCCTGGTTCTACCCTTGCCACCCCCTTCATAGAGAACTTCAACCACCTGGCCAATCAAATGGCGGTAGTGTTCTGATTGCAACTCATGCCCCAATTCACGCAATCTTTCAGCTCTGATTTTACGAACCTCATGCTTGACCTGTGGCATCCGCGCCGCTGGGGTTCCAGAACGCTCTGAATAGGGAAAAACATGCAGGTGGATGATTTTCGTCTCTTTTATTAAATTAAAACTATTCTCAAACATCTCATCTGTTTCAGTTGGGAATCCAGCAATAATATCAGCACCAAAGACAACTCCAGGACGAAGTCGTCGCACATTCTCACAAAATTCGATTACCTGCTCCCTAGTATGCCTTCTCTTCATTCGTTTCAGGATCATATTATCCCCAGACTGCAAACTAAGGTGCAAGTGGGGCATAAACCTTTCTTCGTTTTGGATCAACCAAAGCATATCTTCATCAATCTCAGCAACATCAATTGATGATAGGCGCAACCTAGGTAAATTTGGCACCATCCGCAATAATCTTTTGACCATTTGCCCTAACCTCGGAGTTCCCGGAAGGTCCAAACCATAATCCGTAATATCAACTCCGGTTAATACTAGCTCTTTGCAACCAGAATCAACCAGCTTTTGCGCCTGGGTCACAATGTCGCCAAGCGGAACACTCCTACTATTTCCTCGACCATATGGTATAATACAAAACGTACATCTATGGTTACAGCCATTTTGCACCTGTAAAAACCCTCTAACCTTTCCTTCAAAACCATCAACAAGATGCATCGCTGTGTCTTTGATACTCATAATATCATTAACTAATATCCTAGCCTCTTGCTCTTTTTCCTGCCCTTCTTCTTGTTCTTTTTGCCCCTCCTCTTCGTCTGCTTTAATTGATTCCCCATTATCCACCCCAGATTTAGCGTCATAGCCTGTCACAGCTTTGGGCTCATTTGTTTGGGCTATAGTCTGAGCTTCATCAACCATTCCTTCAAACAATTTCGAGTAGGTCTCTATCTTCATTTTTTCAGCATTACCAACGACAGCATAAACTTCCGCCATAGCAGCGAATTCTTTCGGCTTGACTTGCGCAGCACACCCAGTCACAACGATCTTCAGCGAAGGATTATTCCGCTTAATCTTCCTAATTCTTTGCCTAACCTGTCTTTCTGCTTCGCTGGTCACCGCACAACTATTAATCACTACGACATTTTTCAGCCCAGCCTTAGTTGCATGCTCCTTGATCACTTCGCTTTCATAAGCGTTCAGCCGACAGCCAAAATTTACAATCTCTGGTTGATGATCCTTCATAAATTAATCTTATCTCTAGTTTTCTTAACTACTTATATACTAATACCAATCGAACATTGATTGATCCACTAATCGAATTAATGCGATTGATCAAATTTAAACTACTGATACAATATGTTATTATATTAAAGAGTCATAATACCATAAATCATCAATTGACTACAACTAATAAATATTCAACCAACACTTGTATTGACTTCTAGTCACTTTTGTCTTGCTAACGATAATTTGCCACTTAATCCAAATCATAGCTCCAACTCACCCTAATCTTGAATTTCCAATTCCCCACCTCCTCAATCAAAATCAACTTCCCCAGAACTCCGCAAACTGAAGCTTCCATAAGGAAACCCCCATTCGCGATTCCCAACCCTATAGTCAGTAACCATAAATTCACCACACAAAACAATCCTATTTGGACTACTGATCCTGTAGCGCTGCGCAACTGTCTTAAAAAATGCATTTTCAACAGATCGCCAACCATCGTTTTGCAACCATATTCCTTTTATTGTCAGTTGAACATTTTGTTCTTCTGGCCTCATATAAAGCCTTTCACCCAATGCACCAATTGTCTTTTGCCTAATCCCACGGCCACTATCACAACTAATCTCAACTAGCTCTAGTCCACGCATGACAATTGTGCTGTCTTTGCTAGAACTATTATTTTGCCAAATCTCAAAGATCAAATCTCCATAATTCCGCTTCCATTCTTTAGAGCTTGGTACAGGATAACTCTGGATTATACCACTGTTGACTTGATTATAACTGCCAATTAGAT
>CALKVD010000013.1 GCA_937996615.1 uncultured Rickettsiales bacterium
GTAGTTGTAGGAGATGTTAACACAATCAAGGCAACGATAGATCTCACAAAGCAAGTAATTGATTTAACAAAAGAAGCCATTTTAGTAATTAATAAATTGGATAGGGCGGAAAAGCTAGGTGTTAAAATTGATGCAATAAAATTAGAAAAAATGCTTGGATGTAAGGTTGTGTTATTGAGTGCAGTATCGAAAAAACAAGCTAAATCTACTTTGCTAGATATCATTGATCAGGCAATTAGGGAAAAAGAAAAAAGCAGCAAAAAAACAAGCCAAGAATTAATCGTTTTGGATAATATCAATGCCATAAATAGGGATACTAAAATAAAAGGCCAATCATTGACTACTGATGAAATTTTTAATCAAAGCGTTATAGTCAGCAAAACAAATTATATAAAATTCACTGATTTTTGCGATTACATTTTTCTTCATCGTTGGTTAGGTTTGCCAATGTTTATGCTGATAATGGTGAGTGTGTTCTATATCACGCTACAAATTGGTAATGAGCTCAAGGAGCAATTTGAGATGATGAGTGATATATTTATCACTAACACAATTTTAGCAATCAGCAGTATTTTAGATTTTCCGCAATGGTTGATTAATATTATATACTATGGTTTTGGTGCTGGAATTAGAACTGTTGTTTCATTTATTCCCTTAATTACTGTGTTATATATATGCATGGCGATTTTGGATGAATCTGGGTATATGACTCGAGCTTCTCTTGTTGCAAGCAAAGCAATGTCAAAACTAGGGCTGCAAGGCAGGGCGATAATTCCACTTATTCTTGGATTTGGTTGCAACGTACCAGCGATTACAGCTACTGGCATGGTAGGTGGTATAAGGGAAAGAGTTATTACAATAATGATGATGCCTTTTATGGTTTGTAGTGCAAGATTTACTGTTTTTGTTTTGCTTTGCGATATATTTTGGCCAAGGCATGCAACTTTTGCAATATCGGTACTATATATAACAGGAATTTTTCTTGGAGTGATTACAGCGCTTTTGAGCAAGTTTATTATGAACGTTTCCGAAAAATCTTTGCATTCTAAAACTTCACTAGTACAGTTACCAAACTATACTATCCCAAAGCTTCGAGGGGTTGCGAGGGTTGTTTGGTATCGTGTTAGACAGTTTATTTATGGCGCTTCTAAAATTATTATAATAGTTTCTATTTTGCTCTATTGTTTATCTTCTATTAGTGTAAAGAAAATGGAGTTTGTAGAGTTACATGATTCAGTATTAGCTGATATTGGTCGATCCGTTACAAAGTTCACCAATCCGATGGGAATTGGTAGTTCTAATTGGGAAGCGGCAGTTAGCCTTTTGTCTGGAGTGATGGC
>CALKVD010000014.1 GCA_937996615.1 uncultured Rickettsiales bacterium
ACGCTCTTCCGATCTAGCAGCTATAGCGAAAACAAAAAAAACTAAAGGAACCACAGCTGAAGGTTCTAAACAATTGGGCAAGAAGGCGTCGATACATTCTAATTACCGAATTATCACAGTTGAGATGACCGACGGATCAATGATCAAGGTAGGATCTACGCTTGCTAAAGATACTCTAAAACTAGACGTTGACCCAAAAACTCATAGTGCTTGGACGAAACGCAAAGGTGAAGTCAATCTCAACGTTGGTGAAGTAGCGAAATTCCAAAACAAATATGGCAGCATCTCATTTGCATCAATGATGAACAAAAAGTAACCTTAATAATTTTTTTAGTGGCTATAGCTATGATTTTAGCTAGGCTAAAGCTGGAAATGGACATGAGTTTGGGTGTCGATTTAGTGCCATCATGCTATAACATCCTATTATTAGGTTAACAAACCAAAGCTAATAGCCACAACTCACGAAGATGTTTCAAACAAATCCTCTGTGACTAAAAAAATTAATATAGAATTATTCTTGTCCAATATTCAAAAGCAACCAATGAAAAGTTCAAGATAATTACCAGAAAAAAATCTTGCCTTTAGTCACAATAATGAATAAACTCACGAATGTTATTGTGCAAAGACAATTTATTTTTATAATTATTTTATATACTTATTATAAAATCATGAATCTAAAAGAGATAGAAAGCTTAATCCAAGATTTCACCGACACCCTTTATAACATTGCTGACTATCTAGCCGATTCTAAGAATAGATCAAACTACAGCGCGTTAGCCAACGGAATCAAACTTATGATGAAACTAAAAGACTATGTTGCCAACGCAGCATCAACAACCAACCCAGGTGATACAAACAATATCACAAAATGCAGCAATGAATGGCTAAAAATCAGTTTTAAATTAAATCAATTAATCGCTGATATCTCCAGACTTGGAGCAGATACAACAAATCTTGATTTAGCATATACCAATATTAGTAATGTACTATCCACAAAAAGATGTGACGCAGCTGCCTAAATAAAAATAAAAAAATACTATCATTATATTAAATTTTAATGTATTAGATTGGGTGTGACGAATAAAATTTTCGGTTATCATGACCAACGAAAAAAACACAAACCCAACCAACACAAAAGTCGACGAGCTAGGACACTTCTTTTTACCAGCTAATTCAGTCGTAATGGAGGGAATTGAGCATAATCCTGGAAATAAATCCTCTAAAAGCCGCAAGATTTCAATCTATAGATATGATCCTAATACAGGTAAGAACCCCAGAATAGACACTTACTATCTTGATGAAAAGGAATGTGGCCCGATGGTGCTTGATGTATTGATTAAAATAAAAAATGAAGTAGATTCAACATTAACATTCCGTAGATCCTGTAGAGAGGGAGTATGCGGCAGTTGTGCGATGAACATCGACGGAACTAACACTCTAGCTTGCACCAAATCTTGCGATGAAATTAAAGGAGACATCAAAATATCCCCTTTGCCACACATGAAAGTAGTAAAAGACTTAGTACCAGACCTAAGTATATTCTACACACAGCTCGGAATGATCAAACCCTGGCTGCAGAGCAGTTCTAACAATATAAACGAGACTCAAGAAAGAATTCAAACCGAAGAAGAAAGACAAAAACTTGATGGGTTATATGAGTGCGTTCTTTGTGCCTGCTGCTCTACAAGCTGCCCGAGTTATTGGTGGAATGGTGATCAGTTTTTAGGCCCGGCGGCTTTACTACAATCATATAGATGGCTAGTTGATAGTCGCGACGAAGCAAAAAAAGAACGTCTAGAATATCTGGATGAAAAATACAAGCTATATCGTTGTCACACAATAATGAACTGTGCCAAAACCTGCCCTAAAGGTCTAAATCCATCTAAAGCCATCGCTGGCATCAAAGAAATGATTGCGAATGAATAATTTGCTACCCAGCAATATAGAATCACAATTGGATTAATTAGCTATGTTGCTACAACTAGGATTGAAGTCGCAACACTTGCAGAATAAATATAGCATCAGCTTTATGCTGTTATATTATTAATTTTTGGTCGATGACTATAAAGTAAATTGAGTTGAAGTTTATCTATAGAATTAATAATCTCTAAAATCTTTAGCTAAAGCTGCTGCGAGAGACGGAGTTAGTAGAAATCCTGAGAGGATATGCTAGAGCGCTAAAACCGCCAGTGTGCTCTGAGATTTGAGGGCGGATACTAGCAACATTACTTAAAGATTTCAGTCTTGCAACAGTCCAAAGTTATGTAATATTAGCATTTCTGAGAATATATAATATAGTAACACCTGGATTTTAATAGTGTATTTGATATGCAAACTTCAACTCAATTTACTATAAAATATCTCCTCTGACGCAGTAGTATTTTATGATGAAACGCTACCTAGAATTTGAATTACAATTAATATACAAAAGATTACCTCCTGTTATCAGTACCAGATTTGATCTACCTGCTTCTGAACTTAATTGCCTGTTATCATTTGCTGATTTAATCCTGAATCAACAAGGCAGTGTCGACATTTAATTTGGGCTACATATAAATATAGATTCCAGGAATAAAAACGGATCCTAGATAGGCGATGTCAAGTTTGTCGTATCTTGTGGCAACACACTTAAAATTCTTGAGTTTATTGAACATTCGCTCAATTAAATGGCGCTTTTTATATAATCTTTATCATATCACCCAGAATTTTTCTCTGAGATCGTCGAGAAATCACAACTGCAGCATGAATCTTTCTTGTCCCATCGAGCATATAATCAAGAATTATATCTCGTTTCAACTATTGAGTGCTCCCAGTTTTTGCCCTCTATTAAATCCAAAGCTTTTATGTAATCGGATCGTTGCCCAGGGTTCATCCATACGATTTAATCAAAAAACCCTATATTTCCCTACAAGTAGAACCAAAACAGTATCGCGCTTTATTTTTTATATGGATTATCAGTCTGCTGCAATTCAAACCTAATTGGAACTCCAAAAATAGAGAATTTAGCCGCAAGTTCTTTTCTTAGATACTGTATATAATGATGAGGAATACTAGAAACTAGGTTAGCAAATAGATTGAAGGTTGGTGGCTTTTTAGCAACTTGGTTTATATATTTAATTTTGATACGGCGGTTGTTTTTGCCTAGAGGAGCTGCATGTTTAACAACTACATTACGCAACCATCTGTTTAACGGCCCTGTTTTGATTTCAATATTACAACTACTATTAACTTTGTTTATTACTTCTAATATTGCGCTTGTATCAATTTTATCACGAAGCGCCGAAATATAGATAATGGGAGGATTAATTATATCAGGAAAGAGATATTCTAATTCGTTAGCAACTTGACGTTTAAAGTCAGCAATATTTGAGATTAAATCACATTTGTTGATGATGACTATCAAACCTTTACCTTCCTTAGCAACTAAATGAGCGATGTTCATATCTTGGCTTTTGAATGGTTCTGATCCATCAATCACTAATACCACAGCTCTAGCTCGCCTGATAGAAGTAATACTTTGACCGATCGCATTAGTTTCAAATTCCTCGTATATTTTAGATCTTTGACGCATTCCAGCAGTATCAACAATTTCATATGATTGACCCAAAGATTCAAGAAAGGTACTGGTTGAATCTCGAGTTGTGCCAGCTTCTTTCGACACGATCCCTCTTTCCTCTTGGAGGATTGCATTCAGTATTGTAGTTTTACCAACGTTAGGCCGGCCGAGTAGCGCAAAAGTTATGACATCATCATTTTCGGGAACAGAAGATTTACCAGATTTAACAACTGGCTGAGGCGTGATATAGTCGCTAAGACGCCGGTACAATTCATCCAACCCTAGGTTGTGCGAAGCGGCAATATAGACTGGTTCTCCAAGACCTAGGCTAAATAATTCGGCACTAGTTGTCGGGATATCGTTTTCGCATTTATTAACTACTAGAATCATAGGCTTACCATAGACCCTGATATGAACCACAAATTCAGAATCCAAGTTACTCAATCCGTTTTTACCATCAACCATAAATAAAACGATATCAGCGTCATTCACCGCCAGCATTGTTTGCTTTATCATATTTTGATGTATTTCTGGCGTAGCGTTGGTTGGTAAGGTATCAAATCCAGCTGTGTCAATTGCAATAAAATCAATGTCAAAAATTTTTGCTTTAAAGTACTTCCGGTCTCTTGTGATTCCCGGTTTATTATCTATAATTGCTAGTTTTCTATCTGTGAGTTTATTAAATAAAGTTGACTTACCAACATTTGGCTTACCAATTATTGCTACTTTTTTATAAAGGTCGTTATACATCTTAATTAATTAGTTATTGCTATTACTCAGTGTAAGAGTTAGGGGTTTTAACTCTTACATCAATTTATCTTTGCGTTTTGGTTTTGATCATTTCTACGCATTGAGCAAAGCCAAGCGTTTCCTGATTTTGTGAACCAAAATATCTTAGGGATATAGTTTTTTCTTCAACTTCTTTTTTACCAAGGATAATAATAATTGGGATTTTAGCTAAAGCATGATGGCGTATTTTATAGTTGAGAGTTTCGCTATCTGAATCGATTATCGCTTTTACATTGGCTAAAGTTAAAGCATTATATACTTCGGTTGCATATTCGGTTGCATATTCACCTATTGTGAGAATTGCAACTTGGAGCGGGGCTAGCCACAAGGGTAAATTACCAGCGTAATGTTCAAGTAATATAGCAATAAAGCGTTCTAGCGACCCAAATATCGCCCGATGTATCATCACAGGGTTACATTTTTTACCTTCAGCATTCATATAGCTAGCTTCAAGTCTTGTTGCCATATTAAGGTCAACCTGAACAGTTCCGAGTTGCCAAGTTCTGCCAATAGCGTCACTTAAGTGAAACTCAAGCTTTGGACCGTAGAAAGCTCCTTCTCCTTTGTTAACCCCAAAATCCAGACCAAGATTTTGTAAAGCGTCGATCAATGCTTTTTCAGAACGATCCCATGTTTCGTCGCTGCCAACTCTCTTTTCTGGTCGATCGGCAAATTTGATTTGAACCTTGTCAAAACCAAAATCCTTATACGTATTCAAAATCAAAGAACACATCGATTTTACTTCTTCGATAATTTGGTCTTCGGTACAAAAAACGTGAGCGTCGTCTTGGGTAAATCCTCTGGCTCTCATCAATCCATGCAAAGCTCCAGATGGTTCGTAGCGATAGACTTTCCCGAACTCAGATAAACGCAAAGGCAAATCACGATAGCTCATTACTCCAGAAGGTAAATAGTGACGAAACACTTGAGTATGGCCAGGGCAATTCATTGGCTTAACTGCATATTCTCGTTCATCATCTGATGCATGGGAGATATACATATTTTCCTTAAATTTCTCCCAATGTCCTGAAGCATGCCATAAAGCCTGATCCATGATCTCAGGAGTTGCAATTTCTTGATACCCAATTGCATTTTGTTTTTGTCTAATATAATTAACCAGCTTTTGAAATAGGTGCCAGCCATTTGGATGCCAAAATGCAACACCAGGAGCTTCTTCTTGAAAATGGAACAGTTTCATCTCGCGTCCCAACTTTCGGTGATCGCGTTTTTCTGCTTCTTCTATCATATGAAGATATGCTGCCAATTCCTGTTCTGTTCGCCAAGCTGTTCCGTATATCCGTTGAAGCATTACATTATTACTGTTACCTCGCCAATATGCTCCAGCAACCTTGGTTAATTTAAATGCTTTGATATATTTAGTTGATACTCCGTGGGGCCCTCGGCATAAATCGGCAAAATCACCCTGAAAATAAAGACTAATCGGTTCGTTTTCTGGCAAATCTTTGATGATTTCCACTTTGAAATTTTCACCAATTTCAGTAAAATATTCAATGGCTTCCTGACGAGATACTACTTTACGCGAGAATTTTTCACCTCGCGTAATAATTGCCCGCATTTGTTCTTCTATCCGTAATAAATCATCGCTTGAAATCGGATCTTCATTCAAGACGTCATAATAGAAACCATCTTTGATGGTAGGGCCAATTGTAATTTGTGCATTTGGGTATAACTCTTTTAAAGCCTGGGCCAAAACGTGAGCGGTATCATGGCGCAATATTTCAAGCCCCTCATCGTCCATCGGCGTTATGATTTTAACTGTTGCATCAAAGTTAATTGGTTCAAGCAAATCGGCTCCCAAACCGTTAGCCAATATCGCGATAGCATTTTTAGCTAACGACGTACTGATCGAGGACGCAATATCATAACCGGTTATTCCTTTATTATATTGGCGGGTTGCGCCATCAGCAAAAGTTATATTTATCATTTGATTTGTTGTTTATAAATTGGACACAGAACTAATTATACTGTGCATATATGATTATATAAAATTCAAAATAACCTTATAAATAAAGTTTTATCTATAGAATTTTATTAACCAATAATAGATAATAGAGATATTATACTTTTTAGCAAGCTAGCAATTGACCCCAGGTTGTAATAGCTCACTCAAAAATATTATAATACCAGTTGCGTTCGCGGAATAATAGCCTTGATGGTTTCAGCATGATTTACATCAGATGTAGTTAAAAACACTTGAGCATTTAACTTATCAAGAGCAGTAATAATACTAGCTTGCCTTGATTTATCTAAATATGCCAAAGCATCGTCCAATAACAAAACCATTCTAGCATCTAGCTGTTTATTTTGCCTTAGATAGTTATCAAGTCTGATTGAATGGCCTAAAAGCAGAGTAAGGAGCAAAATTTTTTGTTCTCCTGTAGAGCAAAATTTTGCATTTAGATTATTATGTGACAAATGCACTATAATGTCGCTACGGTGGATGCCAAATGTTGATTGCTTTACTTTAGAATCTATTGTTCGATGGTTTTGGAATTTACTTTGGATCAAAGCCAAAATTTCTTGATATTCAACCTTATCGCTAAGACTAGAACAAAAATCAAGTAAATCAGTATTGTCCAAATTAGGTACTAATTCCATCACTATTGCTTCAATCGCCCCACTAATTTTCATTGTGGCGCCGAGTAGGTCTGCTGGTAGATTTTCCATTTGTAGACTGACTATTTGAGCAATGATTACTCTAGCACATGCGATATTTAAAGCCAAAACGGATAGAGATGATTCAATGCCGCGAAGCCATACATCATCGACACATCCCGCCTTCAAAAGTCGCAACCTGGATTTCAAGTAATGGTTGTATTTAGCACAATTCGTTGCATGCCATGGAAAAAATGAATATACCATCCGGTCTAAAAACCGTCGGCGCACTGCTGAAGATTCAATAAACAAACTGTCCATTTCCGGCACTAACCACAATATTCTCATTTTTTCTAATAAATCTTGAGCATTGATTAGAGTATCATCATCGCGACAGAGATGCTTGCGTTTTTTCTCTATTTGATATGAACAAACAAGGCTGGATCCATCGTCTAAAACAAAACGACTTTGCCATGGTACTTGCCCTAAAATATCTTGATTATAAGTACAAATTTCAGCAAAATTAGAAGCCCTAAACCCACGCCCCGGAATCAGTAACGAAATTGCTTCAATAACGCTGGTCTTACCAGAACCATTCGGGGCGCAAAACACAACAAAATCACTAGATACTAAAGAATGATAATATTTGTGATTACGGAAGTTAGTTAAAGTTATTTCAGAAATTGAATTTACAGCCAGCTCTCCCATGAAACAATTTAAAATTTGCCAATTTATTTTGTTTATGTGCTGCTTAATTGCATCGGCATTAGAATATAGCGACACCCCTTATTCTTTTGATCAATGACCAAAACAGGACTAACGTTATCAATCATTCTGACTTCAACCGAATCACCTTCAATCACACTTAAGGTATCCATTACATATCTGGAATTCATTAAGATATCTATCACTGCTATTTCACCAGAATCTGTTGCAATCTCTTGCAGAGCAGAACTGCGGTTTTGACCTTGATTTTCAGCTATAATACCCAATATATTAGTATTAAATTCAAGTCTCACAGTTTTGACTTTACCCTCAGATATAGTACTAACCAAATCTATTGCTCGACTAAATTCCTTGGTTGAGATAGTAGCAGCAGCATTACATTTTATTGGTAGCGCCGCCTCATAATTAGGAAACACAGCATCAACAAGTTTTGAGACTAATACAACATTAGGTAGTACTAATCTCATTCTATGGTTGCCTATCTCAACTTGTATTGGCTGATCGATTTGGTATTCTTCTAGCAATTTGCTAATTTCTAATACGGATTTCCGTGGAATAATCACTCCTTTAATGTTTTCTGCCCCTCTAGGCGCTTCTATCTCAACTTTTGCTAAACGATGTATATCTGTTGCAACTGCACATAGCATATTGTTACCTTCTGGATCTTTGAGATTGTGCAGATATATACCATTGAGATAGTAACGAGTTTCACCACTTGCCATTGCGTGCTTACTTTTAGAAAGCAAAAAATTTATTACACCGGTAGTAGTTTCAAATTGATGTTGAGGTTCAAGGAATTCGCCAAAAGTTGGAAATGAATCTGCTTCAAGGCATGGCAAAACAAACTTACTATTATTAGCCTTAACAAATATCGTACCGCTTTTGATATTTTCCAGATCAAAATACACTTCATTACAATTAAATATTTTGCGAATAACATCGTATAGAGGCTGTACCACCGTGGTAAATGATATACCTATCATATCGCTTGGTACCTCGGATTCAAATGATGAACTGATATTGATATCCATATCTGTAGTTGTAAGTTTGATCTCGTTCAAAAGCAGATCAACTTTGACATGCTCAAGAATCGGGACAGCATTACGTCTTTCAACTATAGATTGCACCACAGCTAGTGATGATAGAAGATTTTCTCGCGATACTTTTAATAACATTGCTATAAGTGAAATTAAGTTATTTTTATAATTTGATCCAAGATGAATTAACCATATAATTTATACAAAGTAAACTAGTAAGTAACCTGCATATCGATTATGCCGCACTATCGACAGATAGTCTGAATTTAAAACAATTCAAAAGGCAAAGTTATAGTAAATGATATATCACCATAAACCCCAATAACCGGAGCATTTTGTTTGTAGACTGTGACGCTGATTAAGCTTTGATTCACTCTATTATTTTTGAGAAATAGCGATATTCCTTGGTAGATCTCTGCGCATAAATGCTCAATTAGATTGAACCTTTTTTCTCGTTTGAGGTCAGAATTTAGTTTTGTACTTTGATGATTTTGAATTTGTTGGATTGCAAGGCAACTTTCTTCTCCCGCTATAAAAGCACGAATATATTCTACTGCTTTACTGTAGCAAATAGTGTCTCTTAATTGATCTGTTTTAGCCCCTAATGGCAATTTGGGTAATTGTATGCTAAAATCAACTCTGACAGTTTGTTTAGCTTCTTGTTCAGTAACATTACAACCTAAATAAACATCAAGACGCAAATCAGAAATCTGCAGTTTATATTCTTCTTGCTTCATTTTGATAGCTTAATTATTTGTTTTAATGCTGTAGAATCTCGAAATTTAATAGCATATCACTATATCACAGTCAACAAATAAACTTTAATTTTATCTTTTATATCAAAAATATGTAAAATTTGTTTTTACAGCTGATATATAACGTACTACTATACGTTGCATTATCATTTTTTATTTTTTAATTATCCTGGTGATAAAAGAAATAGTGTTAGCATTAAACAGTGGCAAGTTAATCTGCACCATGACAGATACTTTGTATGGACTAATGTGCAATCCATTTGACGCAGAAGCAGTTGCAAATTTATACAAATTAAAAGGTAGGAAACCAGACAAACCACTACCATTGCTTGCATCTTCCTTCAGTCAGCTTACTAGTTATGTCAGATACAATATATATGAACTTTGGTTAGCGCAGAAATTTTGGCCTGGCGCTCTAACTATGATAATGGAACTAAGAAACGGAGTGCATAACAAAAACTGGGAAAAAATCGGGATCCAAAACAACGAAGCAGCGTTTCGAGTTCCAGCATCACCAGAAATAATAAATCTGATTGAAGAATATTGTGGTTTATTGGTTGGTACTAGCGCAAATATTAGTGACCAGGCTAATATCAAGCATTTTGGAGAGTTGCAGCTCGAATTAAATGAACATAATAGACCGATACCGCTGACATACTATTATACCAAAACTAAACCAAGCTTTGAGCAATCAACAATAATTAAAGTAGGAAGTAATGGTGAAATCAAAATGATACGAGAAGGTATGATTAGCTATAGTACTCTAGTTAACTATATAGAGTTAAAAAAGAATGGCGATATTTAGAATATCACACTACGATCAGTGCTTTCAATTATATATAAATAGCAAATTAATAATCTAAAATCACAAATCAGTTATTAATTTCCAAGTTCCCCCTTCTTCCTATATTGTTGCTTTTTTTGATAGTTTGATTACAATAGCAACCCAATCAATTAATAATTATATATAATAGCCACCTTGATTAACCAGGAGAAGTCCAATAAAAGCCTTTATATAAAAACATATGGCTGCCAGATGAATGTTTACGATTCCAATAAAATGGCTGATCTGTTAAAGCCACATGGATTCCAGATAGTAGACGATATTACTCAATCTGATATGGTAATCCTCAATACTTGCCATATTCGAGAAAAAGCATCGGAAAAAGTATATTCTGAACTTGGTAAAATAGCAATTTTAAAAAAAGCCAAAGCGGATATTGGAAGCAGTATGTTTGTAGTAGTTGCTGGTTGTGTCGCGCAAGCAGAAGGTGAAGAAATGGTAAAAAGAGCTCCAGTTATCGACATTGTTGTGGGACCACAATCTTATCACAACCTACCTATTTTACTTGAAGAAGTAAAACGAAAAAACTCGTGGGTTGTCAAATTAGATTTTGAACAAAACACTAAGTTCGACAATCTGGCGATAGACACAGGGATGCAGGGGCACTCCGCGTTTTTATCGATTCAAGAAGGGTGTGATAAATTTTGTCATTTTTGCTGCGT
>CALKVD010000015.1 GCA_937996615.1 uncultured Rickettsiales bacterium
CCCTCAACAGATCGGGGGAGCAGGGGTGCTAAACGATTTAGCTAACCTACAACCTTGGGATGTGCGAATCCTAACTCTGTCACCAACAATCTTCCCAGGGCCATTGCAGCATTCGGTTATTGGTAAAGCTTTTTCAAAACAAAAATGGGAACTTAAGGTTACTGATATCCATAATTATCCAGCAGATAAACATGGTACCGTTGATGATCCGCCTTATGGTGGGGGTGGAGGAATGGTTTTGCGGCCTGATGTTGCGTCTCAGGCAATTGAGGATAATTTTGTGTTGTTCGATGCAAAAATGCCGATAATCTATCTTTCGCCTCGGGGACAAGTTTTTAAACAACAAACAGCTGCTGACCTAGCAAAATTAAATGGGGTCCAGCTTTTATGTGGGCGTTTTGAAGGAATTGATGAAAGAATAATAGATAAATATGGTATAACTGAAATTAGTATTGGGGATTATGTACTTTCGTCGGGGGATTTAGCTGCTTATGTGTTGCTGGACGCTTGTATTAGGTTGTTACCAGGAGTAATTGAACAAAATAATTCGTTAGCAGAGGAAAGCTTTGGGTATGGTACTTTATATGAAAATTTACTGGAATATCCCCATTATACTAGACCAGCGGAGTGGAAAGAGATCGAAGTTCCCGACGTTTTGCTTTCGGGTCATCATAGTAACATAGCAAAATGGCGTTTGGAGCAAGCAAAAACCAAAACGCAAAAAATTCGCCCTGATCTATGGTCAAAATATCAAGATACTTTGATTAAGAAATAGATGATTTTTATTGTTTTACTAAATTTAAAAGAATTATTTTAGATTTTTATATAATTTATGGGTTTTTTCTAGTTATAATACATTAAGTTGGGGTTTGTCTGTCGAATATCTTGTAAAAATATAGGTGTTACTATGTTATTAATATTTTCAGAAATGCCAATAATTAAACAGCTTGGGATTGTGGAGAGATGAGAATTTTTAGGTAATGTTGTTCAAAATATCCGTCCTTAAATCCTCATGTATCTCAAAGTATGCTGGGGTTTTTTTGGGGGGCGCGAGCATCCCAGAGCTTCTACTAACTTTTCCGTTTCACAACAGGCCTAGCCAAAGATTTGAGAGGTTATTAATTCTATAGGCAAACCCTAACTTAATTACTACATTACATTAGATTGTGAAGATCTTGGCTGGGTTTTGGCGTCAAAGCATAATGATACAGCGCTATACTATACTAATAGTTTACTGAAGTGACATCATATTCAAATATTTGGTGATTTTCGATGCTGGTATCTCTGTTACCATTCCTGGCTCTAATTTACCTAGCTCAAATTGATCAAATTTTATTCTGATAAGTCTGGTGACCTCCAAACCAAAGTAATGCATTATTCTCCTGATCTCTCTGTTTTTTCCTTCTCTCAAAGTGATTGTTAACCAAGAATTAGTTTTTTTCTCACTTTGTTTTGAATTATCATCTCTAGTTATGATTGCGCCCGAATATTGGACACCGTTTATGTATGGACCTTTGGCAGCTTCTAGAATTTGTATGTCGCTGATTTTGCCGTGATAGCGACATTTATAAACTCGAGGAAAACCATTTTTTGGCAGCTCTAAGAGATGAGCCAGCGGACCATAGTTTGTCAATAAAAGCAATCCTTCGGTGTTAAAATCCAGTCTGCCAACTGAAACAACTTTAGGTAAATTTTGAGGTAACCGCTCAAAAATTGTGGGTCTACCAAATTGATCACGATAACTGGTAATGGTTCCTTTTGTTTTATGGTAGATCCACAGTCTGATCTGAAACTCTTGGGATGAATTTAGATGATTTTTAGTTTGATGGTTTTGTAACTTTTGGTTGTATGTTGGGTTTGGTGATGGTAAATTTGTTGCTGTTTTAGGATCGATTTTGACTTGGTCATCTGGTCCAACAAAAGCAACAGCTGTGGTGATTTGTTTGTCGTTGATGTAAACCGCACCAGTATTGATCAATTTATCAGCTTCTCTTCTTGAAAAATTACCAAATCTTGCTATGAATTTATTAAGACGCATTTGATCGTAGTGGATTTTAGGCTGCTGGGTTTTGGTTTTTATTTATTGGGAGCTATAGTTTACCGTACCACTATGCAATGGTAGGATGTCAGAAGAACTACTGATGATATTGTTAAGGTTTAAATCAGAAAGAGCTGGTTGGCTTTTTTGCAGAGTTTCGAGGTGGGTTGCTATAGAGGTTAATATATTTTCTACTATAGCATTATCAACATTAGTAGTAGAAACTATATTTTCGGTTACTGCGATTGTTTGGATGTCTCTGTTGTTGCCAACGTAGGTTCCTTTGGGGATGAGGTATGGGTGATATTTGCTGACTCCTGAAGTTAGATTTTGGACTGTTTTATCCTCCAAGCTGATTATACTTACTTCACAGTATTGTGTGATTTGTTGAATTTCTGGGTTGGGATTTGTGGTGAGGAAGATCGCTGCATCAATTTTATTGTCGCATATAGAATTGATATTGATGTTTGTTGTTTCTTTTACCTCTTTGAAGTTGGTATATTGCATTCGGTACTGGTTTAAGACCTCTCCGAAAATGTTATTTATTTTACGATTTTCGTTGCTGATTAGTTGTAATTTTTTATTCTGCAAGGATTGTATTTTATCTGTGGCCGCAATTTTAGGAGTTAGCAAAACCAACGCTTCGCTATAGAGGGGTAGGACATTTCGGATTGTATCTGCTTTACCATAATCTTGAAAAGCTCCGGTTCCGTTAAACGCATCGGTTTGGATATCGCTAGGGATGATTAGGAATTGGTATTCTCCGCCGATGAGTTTGGTCACAAGATCCTGACCGCTAGCCTCTTGTTTGACGTAGCAGCGTTTGTTGCTACTTTTATTATCATAATTATAGTATAGACAAAAAAGATTAGCGGTGAGAGTTGCAACTTTGTCTTCGGCAAGAGTTCCAAACCATATAACATCATCACCAATAAAACTTGTTGCCATATCGATGGATGAATTTTGTTTTATGTCGGTTGTAATTTGAGGGGGATTTTGTTGCAAAAGTTGAGTTGAGTTAGTTTCGCTTTTTGCTATGGTGGGTTTTGTTTGTTGATTATTGGTTATTTCTGCTTGAGGAATTGTTGGTGGGGCGGATGGCGGTTGGAGTTGCGGTATTGCAGTATCATCGAGAGATGGTATTGGGGGTGGTGATAGAGTTGTTGGTAGGGTAGGCGGTGGAATTTCTGCTATTGCCTTAGGCTCTAGGATAAAAATCAATGATGTCACTAGAAATGCTAATAGTAGAGTAGCGCTAAGAAATTTGTGAATAGCTCTGTAATCGTTCTTAAGGATCGCCAAATTATGCATATATGAGTTAGGTGAGTAGTTGGGTAAGTTTTAAGGATTGGGGAGGTATTAAAAAATTGACAAGGGGCAGACTACTCTGCCCAATTGTACTTAGCAAATAATTTCTAATCACGTCTATCGCCAAAAAAGCGTAGTAGATATAGGAACAGATTAACGAAGCTCATATATAGCGACAAAGAAGCAAACACTGCAATTTTATTAGAATTTTCAGAATCACCATCCATTCTATAATATAGATTTTTGACTGCTTGAGATTCATAGGCAACCATTCCGGTAAAGACTAGAACACCTATAAAAGAAGTGATAAAGTAGATTGCTGGACTTTGCATAAAAATGTTGACGATTCCAGCGATAAATAATCCCCAAACTCCCATAATCAAAAATGAACCCAAGCTGCTTAGATCTCTTTTGGTACTATATCCATATATACTCATGCTGCCAAAGACAGCTGCTGCAATTAAAAATGTGCGAGCTATACTGGAAGAGGTGTAGATAACAAATATCGATGAAAGAGATAGGCCAATCAAGCCGCTGAATATCCAAAGGGAAGTTTGCGCAGAACGATAGCTCATTCTTTCAAATCGCGAGGTCATATAGATGACAAAGCCAATAGGAGCAAGCATAACGATGAAGGCAAACGGGCCTACTAGAGAGAAAACCAATCCTGATTCGGCGACGCTATATGAAACAGCGGCTGTGATCAAAAGGGCGATACACATGTTACGATATATCGCAACCATATAGTCCCTAAGGCCCTGATTAAGGGATGTATCAGTACTGTTGTAAGATGAAGAATATTTTTGTTTTGTGTAATCCATAGTTTAATAATATGTTTTGATGATACCACGAACAAATAATACAGCTGATTTTTGTGGTTTGCAAGTCTTTATTTTATATATATTGTTTAATGAATTACTATTATAAATCAGTAAATAAAACTTTAAAATTGTAGGAAGTAGCAAAGATGACAAAAAAATTAAAAATATTATTTATGGGAACCTCGGAATTTGCAGTGCCGGTTCTGGAGGCTTTGGTTGCGAAAATGAATCAGAATTTCGATTCGGCAGGGATTTTAAAGGGGGAACCACGGACAGAAAAACAAAATGCTATATCGATCGTTGGGGTATATACCAAACCACCCTCTCTGCAGGGTAAGGGATTAAAAATCCAAAACTCAGTTATTCATAATTTAGCTGATAAATTAAAGCTTGATGTTTTTACGCCAGAAACATTTAAAAATCAGGTGAATATTAAAATGTTAAAATATCATCAGCCTGATGTGATTGTTGTGGCTTCGTATGGATTGATTTTAAGACAAGAGGTTTTAGACATACCAACCTATGGCTGTATTAACGTGCACCCATCGTCTTTGCCAAGATGGCGAGGAGCGGCTCCGATTCAGCGAATGTTGATGGCAGGCGATTCAGTTAGTGACGTTTGTATTATGCAAATGGATTCGGGGCTCGATACTGGTGATATTATATTGCGACAAGAAGTAGCGATTGATCCAGAAATAAATGCGACCGATTTAACCCAAAAATTGGCTGAAATTGGCGGAGAAATGGTACTAGAAGTACTGGATCAAATTTCGCTCCTGGTTGCTTTAGGAAGAAATCCAAACGAAGAAATGAAGAAAGAAGTTCAGAGCAAAAATGGGGTGACTTATGCGCATAAAATAGAAAAAAACGACAGGGTAATAAACTGGAATGAAGGAGCAAAAACAATCCACTGCCAAGTTAGAGGATTAGCAGAAAAACCCGGGGCATATTTTATTGATAGCGGCAAAATTGTGAAAGTTTTAAAAACTCGATTGGCGGAAAAGGCAGCTCCAAAAGAAATCACCAAAGATTATCAACCTGGGGATTTTATTTTTGACAAGGGTAAGGGTTTATATGTTGTTTGTGGTGATGGTCAGGTTTTGGAATTGTTGTTGTTACAAAGAGAAGGTAAAGCAGTTTGTGATGGGTTAGCTTTTGCTGCCGGTTGTCAAAACAAATTGCTATAATAATTAGATGCAACAATAGCGCAATATAACAGGGGGTAATTTATCGGTTGGTGAATGGCTTAAGAATGATTGGATAAAATATTCTAAAACTACCTTCCCATTTAATTTGCAATATGTTATATAGTACCAATCCTATCAAATAGTTATTAGAGAGGCATAAAATAATGCAACATTTCAAAACAAGTCTCCAAGAAAAAGATCCAACAATCGCCAAAATGATTGAACAAGAACTGAAACGGCAGCGTGATGGCATTGAATTAATAGCTTCTGAAAATTTGGTAAGTAAAGCTGTCCTTGAAGCAGCTGGATCAGTTTTAACCAATAAATATGCCGAAGGTTATGCTGGACGACGCTATTATGGTGGATGTGAATATGTTGATGAAGTAGAAAAACTAGCGATAACCCGAGCTTGTCAGCTATTTGGTGCGCAATTTGCCAATGTTCAGCCACATTCTGGGTCGCAAGCAAATCAAAGCGTGTTTTTTTCATTGCTGCAACCAGGTGACAAAGTTCTTGGAATGTCGTTAGACTGCGGTGGGCATTTGACTCATGGTAACAAAGCAAATCAATCTGGAAAATGGTTTGAGTTTTATCATTATGGGGTTGATCCCAAAACCTGTTTGTTGAACTACGACGAACTTGAAGAGGTTGCCTTAAAACATCGACCAAAGATGATTATCGCTGGAGCTTCGGCCTATTCCCGCAATATAGATTTTGCTAGAATCAGGGCGGTTGCTGATCAAATCGACGCATATTTGATGGCTGATGTGGCCCATTATGCAGGACTGATTGTGACCGGTCTTTATAATAATCCGTTGCCACATGCTCACGTTGTAACGACAACAACGCATAAAACTTTGCGAGGTCCCAGAGGCGGTATGGTTTTAACTAATGAGGAAGATATTGCAAAAAAAATAAATTCTGCTATTTTTCCTGGAATCCAGGGTGGGCCTCTAATGCATATAATAGCGGCGAAAGCAGTTGCGTTTGCTGAAGCTTTAGAACCAGAATATAAGCAATATATGCAAACTGTAAAAGATAGTGCTGTTGTTTTAGCTCAGCAGTTGCAACATCGAGGATTTCCTATTGTTA
>CALKVD010000016.1 GCA_937996615.1 uncultured Rickettsiales bacterium
AATTGTAAAAAATGTTGAGAGTGCTGGGATTGGAAATTTATTAGCATTGCTTGAAAAAAGAAAACAGCAATTTGCTTTAGAAGGTTTGTTTTCTCCCGAGCAAAAAAAACAACTACCATTAATTCCTAAAGTAATCGGGATTATAACCTCGCCCCAAGGAGCAGTAATCAAAGATATCCTACATCGTATCAGCCAAAGATTCCCCCAGCATTTATTAATATGGGGAGTGAATGTCCAAGGAAATGAAGCAGCAGAGCAAGTAGCTGAAGCAATCAAAGGGTTAAACCAGTTGCCGCTTATCGACGATGGCTTAACTGGATCACATCATAATAATATCATAGTAGAACAAAATAACACCGCGATTCAGTCAAAACCCCAAATTCCCCGACCTGATGTGATAATCATTGCTCGAGGCGGAGGTTCGATCGAAGACTTATGGGCATTTAACGAAGAAATAGTCGTCAGAGCTGCCGCCGGCTCCTCGATCCCAATTATCAGCGCGATTGGTCACGAAACAGATTATACCTTATTAGATTTTGTTGCTGACTACCGCGCCCCAACACCAACAGCAGCTGCTGAAAAAGTTGTGCCAGTCAGAGCCGAAATCAAACAACGAATTGAAGGCTTTTTAGGTCATAGCAAAAGCCTAATCATGAATATGCTCCACCAACAAAATATCCGGCTTCATTCTTGCACCAATCGAATTGCAAGGAGCGCTAAATATCTCGACGCTCACCTGTTGCTGATGTCGCAATATAAGGAGAGAATAACTACAACCCTATCGCGTAATCTCCAACTAAATGCCACTAAACTAGATTATACTAGTAAACGGTTGAATCCAAAATTATTAGAAAATATGCTAGCAATTAAACAACAACTGCTGGATGATTTATATGACAGGATGCAATCCAAGGTTGAACTAGAAATGAGCAATCTTAGTAACAAATTAGAAAGCCTTCACCAATTACTCCAAAGCTATAGCTATCAAAAAGTTATGGAACGAGGATTTAGCATTCTAAAATTTGGTGATAAAGTAATCAAAAGTGTTAAGGATATCGAAACAATAACTAGGGAACAATTGATTACTGCCGAAGTTTTTGACGGCAAGTTCAATTTGCAAAAATTGATTTAAAGTTATAGTTTATTCTGATAGTCTACTTCCTAAATCTAAATAAACCAGTCCAAATGAATCGACCCTTGAAACAGCACGAAAATTTTGCATCCTATCTTATAGACATATCATTACAATATAAAGTATATTTGATATCACTATTTGTGATTGCGTTATTTGCACCAGGCTTATACATCGCAATGGATTATAAAATCAAAGAAGTAATTGATATAATTGCTTCCGATAAAAATGCCGATATAATCTCGCTAATAGGAACTATGGTTTTATATAAATTAGGATATCACCTGATGTTTTTTATAGAACGGTTACTCAATCTTAAATATAAACCCCAGCTAGTTGTCGATCTAGTTGACTTTATATACCACAAAACAGTAAATCACTCGCTTCATTGGTTTGATTCACACCTGGCCGGAGAAATATCGAATAAAATATCAGATTTTCAACAAAGCTTCATCGCAATAATAACATATTCTTTTTGCTCAATCAGAAACATTGGGGTTATTCTTGTTGGTATAGTATTTTTACTATATATTAATACCTTATCAGCAATTATAACTTTAGCTTTTGTTTTGCTATATGCTCTAGTGTTTGCGCTTTTACTTACCAAACAAATTAGGCTTCAAGAAGATTATGTTAAAGCGCGCCAAAAAAGCATGGGGATTATTAATGATTCAGTTGCGAATATTTTCAGCATTAAAGTGATCGGTAGTGTCTTAACAGAATTCCGCCACACACTACTCCCATCATTGCTTAATTGGCGCGATTGGGACAGAAAGGCAAGAAAATTTGACGCATATTGGGTTGATAACGCCGACACAATAATTACCGTGATAATGTTTGCGAGTCAATTATACCTAGCTGCATATCTTTATCAAAATGATTCTATTAGCGTTGGTGATTTTCTTTTTATTATAATGGTAACTTTAAAAATGCATACCGAAATAAATGAATTTTTAGAAAAACTACTGTTCAGTATCAATCCCCAAATAGCGACAATGAAAGCATCTTTCAATTTTTTACATAGCAATAATTCTAAATCAGAAACTAAATCAAATTTGCAAAACATCAAAGGTCAAATTGAGTTTAAAAACGTCACTTTTGCTTACGAGAACAGTAACCAAAATGTATTAAACGGATTGAATTTAAAAATAAAATCCGGACAAAAGCTAGGGATTGTTGGAGCTTCTGGGGCTGGTAAAACTACAATAATAAAATGTCTATTACGATATTTCGATTTGAAGGCTGGGGAAATTATCCTAGACAAACAAGAGATAACAAAACACTCTAACGAATCACTTTGGGCACATATTTCAATCATCCCGCAAGACATAGTTTTGATGCATCGGTCAATTATCGAAAATATACGTATCGCAAAACAAACAGCAACTTTTGACGAAGTTATCACCGCTTGTAAACAGGCTAATATCCATGACGATATTATTGCTATGCCGGACCAATATGATTCAATCGTTGGCGAACGAGGAGTTAAGCTGAGCGGCGGTCAAAGGCAAAGAATTGCAATTGCGAGAGCAATTCTAAAACATTCTCCAATACTGATTATGGACGAAGCGACGTCTGCTCTTGATACCCCAACCGAAAAATTGATTCAAAATTCGATTAATCAAATCCTGGCTAATAATAATTCAACTACTATTGTAATAGCACATCGACTATCAACCTTGCTGTCTATGGATAGGATTATTGTGTTGCAAAAAGGTGAGATTATCGAAAGCGGCACCCACCAAGAGTTAATTGAGGTTGGTGGATTATATAGCGCTTTGTGGCAAAGTCAGGTTGGAGGTTTTATTAATGAATTGAATCAATAGAATAAAATCAAATTTTTTTTCATCTTCTACTAGTCTGTAATAAAATAAAAATAAAATATTTTTTTAGCATACTTCCATCAATAAAAATCTTAGCCCATAATATATACCATAATCGATCTTAATATATAAAAACTAATTTGATGAATATTACTTTTGAAATCCTGTCGTTGATTGCGTCAATCGATGAATTTAAAGGAGAATGGAACTTTCTCGGTAGACTATCGCCATCTAAACTAGAGGAGCTAGCGCAAAATGCTCGAATTAAAAATATAGGTGCATCGATGCGTTTAAATGGGGATCAAGTTTCAGATCCTGAAGTTGAAGCAATTCTTATGCAAGCTAGTGAAATAGGTACTAATTTGGGTAGCAAATTGAAGCTTAAATCACGCAATGAACAACACGTTTTGGGCTATGATTACCTCCAAAATAAAATAATAAAGAATTTTAGAATCACACCGATTTCACATTCCCAAATCAAAGAAATGCACAGCAATCTTCTGCAATACTCACTAAAAGATCAGTGGCATCGGGGTGAATATAAAAAACTATGGCATAACACTGCAGCAGCATCACTTTTTGATGAAAATGAAACAAAAAAACATGAAAAATTTGATTTAGAAAAAAATACTCATGAAAGTGATGGGTATGCTGAAGATTCTACCCCTCCTCTTGAAGTTTTAAGCAAAATGGATGAATTAATAAATTGGATTCATGAACAACTAAATGAAAAAAAAATCCACCCTTTAATCCTAATAGGAATGTTTATCGCAATTTTTATTTCAATTAGGCCATTCCAAAATAATAATAATAGAATCATACGAGCTCTTATTCCTCTTTTTTTACTAAAAAGCGGATATCTTTATATAATATACCATTCGCTTGAAAATATTATAGAAAAAAATAGAGAAGAATACACAACTGTTATTTCACAAACTCAAAAAAGCTTAAATTCGAATAACCCTAACTTCGAATCTTGGATTACTTTCTTTTTGCGTATAGTCAACCAGCATAAAGAAGAACTAAGGACTAATATACAAAAAGAAAAAGATCTAACTTTTCATGTACCAGAACTAACAGCTCAGCTTATGGAATTAATTAATACCAAAGGTAGGCTGACTGTCAAAAATGCTGAAAAAATCACTTTGGCAAATCGAAATACAATTAAAAAACATATTGCGATTATGGTCGAAAAAGGACAGTTGCTTCAGCTTGGTAAAGGCAAAGGAACCTGGTACATTCAAAAGTAGCAACAGAGTGAAAAATGTTGCCGCACTATAACTCTATAACAATATAATATTAGCAATCTAATGCGTTAAACCTTTGTTGCTGCAAGCTAAATTAAAAAGCCTGGCTTATATTTTTGACAATGCTTTTAAAAACATCATCGATTGATTGCATCCCGTCTATGGAAATAAAACCTCTATATTCCTTATAAAAATCTATAAGAGGTTTGGTTTCTTCGTGGTAGACGACGATTCTTTTGGTGATTACTTCTTCAGTATCATCGTTGCGGTATATAAATTCGGTCGAACCACAAGAATCGCAGACACCTTCATTTTTTGGTGGTAGCAAATATTTATTGTATGAACGTTTGCAGTTTTTACATAAGAAGCGTCCACCAAGTCTTTTTAACAACTCTTGGTTGTCTAGATATATGTGAGCTATTGTGATAGATTTGGTAGAAATTGAATATTGATTTAAGATTTCATTTAATTGTTTAGCTTGTTCAATATTCCGCGGAAATCCGTCCAATATAAAACCATTTTGGCAATCTTGGTGTTTAATTCTTTCAGCAATAATTTGAGTAACTAAGTCATCATCAACCAAAGATCCAGCATCGATAACTGATTTTATCTTGGATGCGAGGATTTTGTTTTTGCTCTGATCTTGGTCACTAGGATTGATAAGTCTGATTTCATTATGATTTTGACCAACCTTTGCTGCACTATTGTTTGTGTTAGAACTATTGATATCGCTAATAAAGCTGCGTAACACTTCACCAGTCGAAAGAGAAGGAACATTATATTTTTTGCTTAGCAACAGTGATTGTGTTCCTTTACCACTTCCGGGAGGACCAATTAGTATAATAATAGACTTGTTTGAATTAGACATGTTCCACCTCTTATCTACGTATGGTCGAAAGAGAAGAGCCCTTGCGTTTCTGTAACATATTTTGGTATTGCTTACCTAAAGTATGAGTTTGAATTTGCTGAAACAGTTCAATCACAACATTGATAACAATCAACAAACTGGTGCCACCTAAGTAGAACGGAATTGAATAGTGAGCTATTAGGATTTCGGGCATCACACATATAAAAGAAAGATAAGTAGCTCCGATTATGGTTAATTTAGTAAGAACTGAATCTAAATAATCGCTAGTTTGAGTTCCTGGACGTCGACCAACAACAACCGCACCTGCTTTTTTTAAGTTATCAGCAGTTTCGTCTGGATTAAAGACAACAGAGGTATAGAAAAAGCTGAAGAAGACTATCAAAGCGATATAAAGAGCGATATAAAGAGGTTTGCCGTGACCAAGATACATCAGAACAGAATACTGCCATGAATCTGGTAGAGTTTCTTGACCGATAAAGTTGATAATAGTAGCAGGGAAAAGCAGAAGCGAGCTAGCGAATATTGGTGCCAAAACTCCTGAAACGTTGATTTTTAATGGAAGATGGGTTGATTGGCCAGCATATAAACGATTGCCAATCTGTCTTTTAGGATAGTTGACTGGGATTTTGCGGAATGCTCGTTCACAAAAAACGATCAGCATAACAAGTCCAATACAGATTGCAAAAATTAAGATAATCATTATTGGTGATAAAGCACCAGATCTACCCATATCAAACAATGTTGCCATTGCGGTTGGTAGACCCGCAACTATACCAGAAAAAATCACGAGAGAACTGCCGTTTCCCACTCCCCTAGAGCTGATTTGGTCTGTGAGCCATATCACAAAAGCTGTGCCTCCAACCATACTTAAAGTTGCAACAAATCTAAACAAGACTCCAGGTTGCTCAACTAGATTCATTCCATTAACCGCCATACGTTCGGCAGCAGCAGCCAAACCAAATCCTTGAAATACAGCCAAAGCTAAAGCTAAATAGCGCGTATATTGGTTCAATTTACGTTTACCAGTTGCCCCATCTTTACGCATCTCGCCAATGTCTTTATATATTATCCCAAGTAATTGCATCACAATTGAAGCGGTGATATATGGCATTATGTTGAGAGAAAAGATCGACATTCTCCCCAAAGCTCCTCCAGTGAACATATTAAACATTCCAAGAACACCAGAGGAATTATTTTGGACAAAGTGCTCTAAAACAATAGCATTAATTCCAGGCAATGGTACAAACGTTCCCAACCGATATACTAACAACAGAGCAATGACGATCAATATTTTATTGACAAGATCGGAAGAGCGTCGTGTAGGGAAAGAGTGTCTTCGCCTGTGTAGAT
>CALKVD010000017.1 GCA_937996615.1 uncultured Rickettsiales bacterium
GATTGATTTGTATTATGATCTGGAGTTGTTTTTTCTTTGTTTGCAGATGTATTTTGCTTGTTATGGATGAAATTAGCAGTTTGAAATTCTTCAGCCATTTCTAGATTTTTATTTTGGAAATTTAGTTTTGCTAAAGCAATTTTTTGCTCCATATCTGCCGGCATATTTTTGAGCTTTGAATCAGCTTCATCTAATGATTCATTTTGCTCTCCAAATTTTAGATTTGAAAGCGTTTCGATATTATGTATATTTTTGGATGTGATTTGCTGATAATTTGCTGCTAAGTCTGTTTGGTTTGCTCCAGTAAAATATGTTCCGGTTTGTTCTATTTTATGGCTATTTGGAGATTCGTTTGATATTTGAGTTTGATTATAATTTTTATCTTCGGGTTTTGAGTTGGTTGGAGTTTCAATTGGTGTTTGGATTTTTGTTGGATTTTCAGTAGCTTTTAATGGAGTTTGTGTTGTTTCGTTTTTATTTGCAAGATTGCCGTTATAAGTTTTAATTCCAGAAGTGTTGAAATCATAATTTTGCGCAAGATGGCTGTGTTTATGGTGAACATTTTCGTCTATTCCAGTTGCAACGATTGAAACGCGAATTTTGCCATCTAGTTCGGCGTTGAATGCTGAGCCAAAAATTATATTAGCTTCAGGATCGACTTCTTCTCGGACTCGATTTGCTGCTTCGTCAACTTCGAAAAGCGTCATATCTTCAGAGCCAGTGATATTAATTAAAACTCCTTGTGCTCCTTTCATTGATGAATTATCGAGCAAGGGATTTGAGATTGCTGCTTCTGCTGCGCGGATCGCTCGATTCTCTCCATCTGCTTCGCCAGTACCCATCATCGCTTTACCCATTTCGCTCATCACAGCTCGGATATCGGCAAAATCCAAATTTATAACGCCAGGCATAGTAATTAAATCTGTTACTCCTCTGACGCCAGAATCAAGAATTCTATCCGCCAATTTGAAGGCGTCAGCAAATGTTGTTTTTTCGTTAGCAACTCGGAATAAATTTTGGTTGGGAATTACAATCAGAGTATCGACATATTTCTCCATTTCTTCTAATCCAAGTTCTGCTATTTTCATTCTTCTCATGCCTTCAAAGTGGAAGGGTTTAGTTACAACTCCAACAGTTAAAATCCCCATCTCCTTTGCAATACGAGCTATTGTTGGAGCGGCTCCAGTGCCGGTACCTCCTCCCATGCCGGCGGTGATGAATACCATGTTAGTATCACGCAAAGCATTGGCAACTAATTCCCAAGATTCTTCTGCTGCTACTTTGCCAATTCCAGGATTTGATCCGGCGCCTAACCCTTGGGTTGATTCAACTCCTAGTTGAATTTTATTTGAAGAGATAGAATGGCGCAACGCTTGAGCATCAGTATTTGCAGCCCAAAATTCAACTCCTTTTAATCCCGAGTTTATCATATTGTTAACGGCATTGCCTCCTGCTCCTCCGATGCCTAAGACAACTATTTTTGGTTGTAAAACTCCTTCTTGGTTAAGATCTAAACTTATACTCATATTTTTTACTAATAAAGAGGGGTATATAAAATAATATTAAAATCAATAATGATGCTATATATAATTCCATAAAAACTCAATATGTTTTACTGAGGGATTTAAATTTTTATTAATCTTTATCAAGTTTGCTTAATCATTACCTAGCTTTGGATTAGTAGGGGACAGTACTATTTTTCATGATAAATTATTATCGGTCTGTTTTTTTGTCTGATATCAAGAGAATCATCAAAATTTTGTGGCGATTTGCGATCAACTGTAAAAAGCTTTTTTGTTACATTATATTTTATTACCTCGCCTTCTAATTTTATCTCTTTGTTTT
>CALKVD010000018.1 GCA_937996615.1 uncultured Rickettsiales bacterium
AAACTGTAGCAGATCTGCACAATAAAGAAGCCGGTTTGGTTTTTACTTCTGGCTATGTAGCAAACGAAGCAGCGATTGGCTGTCTTGCAAAAATACTAAAGGCTTGTGTAATTTTTTCTGATCTTGATAACCATGCATCAATAATTCACGGAGTTCGTAGTAGTAGGTTACACAAAGAACTATTTAATCACGAAGATTTGGATTATTTAGTTGAAAAATTGCAACAGTATCCCAAAAGTCAGCCAAAGATTATTTTGTTAGAATCTGTATATTCGATGAGTGGAGCAATTCCTAAAATGGCTGAAATTATCAAAATAGCTAAAGAATATAATGCAATGACTTATGTTGATGAAGTTCATGCTGTTGGGATGTATGGACCAAATGGTAGTGGGATTCTAGCTGAACTGGGGCTGAGCGATGAAATTGACATTATTCAGGGAACTCTTGCTAAAGCTTTTGGCGTCATCGGTGGATATATCGTAGCGAAGAAAAATATCATCGATTCGATTCGATCGCTAGCATCCGGATTTATTTTTACGACATCTCTACCCCCAGCAATCGCAGCAGCCGCAAATAAAAGCATTGAGCTAGTATCGCGTGATGATAGTTTGAGAGAACGCCAGAGAAATAATGTTTCGCTTGTAAAAAACGGCCTGAGGAAAATCGGAGTCAGAATTCTTGAAAACGATACTCATATTATTCCAGTAATGGTTGGTGATCCGGAATTGGTACGAAAGATTAGCGCAGATTTATTACAAGAATTTGGCGTTTATGTTCAACATATAAACTACCCAACGGTTCCGCAAGGAGAAGAAAGAATGAGGATAACCCCGACACCGCTTCATACACAACCGATGATTGAACAGTTGCTAGATGGATTCGCAACGATGGCTCAACGCTATAAAGAAATTAGAAAATAAAAATAAAATCAAAACCAAATGTAAAACTAGCAACTTGACTTACTATTCGTTGTTGCTATATAGTTCGAACAATAACTACTAAAAATCAAAACACTAATGTCAAATTTACAGCCAAATAGTAATAGCAGATTACGCCAGTATATTGAACGATTGGAAAATATAATGGAAGAAAAAAAAGACCTGATAGTCCAGATGAGCGAGATATACGCCGAAGCAAAGTCAGAAGGGTTTGATCCTAAAATAATGCGAATGATAATTAAACTCCGAAAAATGAAAGATCACGAAATACGTGAACAGGAAATGTTGGTCGATACTTATATGAACGCGCTGAATTCGCAGAACGGTGCTTGATACTTCTGTAATTTTGAATTATTTCTTATCGCTTAGAGCGTGTTAACAACTAACATATAAGCAATAAAATATGCTATCCTGCCTTGATGAAAACATTGAGTTAAAATCAATATAACCTGATCAAACCTTATCTTTCCATGCAACGTGGGAACGTAAAGTATCATTTAACAGTTATAAATGGCGCGCTTTGCTGAGATACCCGATCTATACCATGCCTTAAAAATGGTCTGAGAAGTGGATTTTAGAGCGATTATTTGTTGGTTTTGCAAAAAAAATTGATTCAAATTTCCGGTAACATGCTTTGGACCCGACAGCCCCAGGATCAAAGTTAATCTGGATGCTGCAGGAGCTTTTAAAAAAAAACGACCCTCAATCCTGCCACCAATCCATCGGTAAATCACGGGGCAAGCTCACCACAAAAATTCATATACAGTAAATAATTAAGTTGAAGTTTGCATATCAAATATTCTATTAAAATCCACGTGTTGCTATATTAATATTTCCTAATTATAAAGCTTGGGGGTTGGTGCGAAACGAAAATTTTTAGGGTAAAGTCGCTTCTAATATACTGCCCTCAAATTTCAGACTACACTAGCGGTTGAAGGTGCATGGTATCCTCAGAACTTCTATTAACTTTTCCGTCTCGCAACCGTCCTAGCTAAAGATTATTAGTTCTATATCCAAACCACAAAAATTCACTATACTTGCTGCGAATGATCGACTCGAGTTAACGTTTTGCCTGTCGCTTTGGCAGCCAATGATAGGCAAAATAGGTGGCATTTATTTTAAAATTGGAAGCGTTTTTGCTGCAAAAATCCCAGCTCGTAATGGACCACTTATAAGTGCTAATCTACCAGCAAATTCGTTTCATGCTGTTGTTCCTCCAAAATATTAACCTATGCGAACCAGTAGACATATGGCAAATACTTTTATAAACGACCCAATGAAGTCGCGCGTCTTTTTAGAAGAATTAAAGCGTTCTGGCTCTTATTATCAAGGTTCGAAAAATTTGATGTGATGTTTGTGACTTTGATTTATTCATATAGCCGTTATTATGGAAATGATCCGATAGTGTTAATCTTACCTGGTCTATTTTTTAA
>CALKVD010000019.1 GCA_937996615.1 uncultured Rickettsiales bacterium
ATATAATATCAAAACATAAATTTATTATGCTACTGATTGCAAATGCGCTAGCTAAAGTTTTGGTAACGCCAATAGCTTTAGTTGTAAATTTCGACCTTTGTATTTTAGCATACTGTGCTAGATTACTGTGGCTATATATCAAAGATGAAACACCATAGATTAAAAGATGCGTACCTCCTGATATGATGCAAACTGCTAAAGTTCCGCCTAGGGGTTGTAAAGGATGATTTTCAAAGTAGTTGTCTAAGTAATTGTCTAAGTAATTTATCATAAATAAGTGTCACCAATTAAGTAAATATATTAAATTAATACTAATCTATTTTATAACATATTGATTATTAAAATAGTATGACATTATTATTTTAATAATTTGGTGATGTCAAATGCAAAATTATAAAAAATACTTAATAAATTTGATCTTAGAACTAATTTGAAATCCTTGTCAGATATGTTTAAAAGATTTTATAACTCAATAAGTTATAATTGATCTTAAATAAAAAATTGATATAGTCTTTATGAATAAATCAATGAGTTATTCATAAAGCAATTTGTATACAGTTTAACATAATCTAAAAAACATAGCGTGATTCTGGCCCATATTACAAACCAAAACCTGATGGCAGCAGCTGTGATATTTTGCAGAATTAGTGCAATAATTTTCTTGACTCCTGGTCTTGGTGAAGCATTGGTTTTTCGTAAAATCAAATTAGCTCTCACAGTATTAATAACGACTTTACTTTTTATATCTATTGGTGATTATATCATTTCCTATAAAATAACCCCTAGCGATTATATCTCATTTGGAGTTTTAATTATCCAAGAAACACTTGTAGGACTTGCAATAGGGTTCGTATTTCGTCTAGGATTTTGGTCACTCCACACGGCTGGAATGATAATAGCTTCCCAGCTCGGACTTTCAGCTGCCACTCTTTTTGATCCCGCGCAAAAAAACCAAGGAACGGTAATTAGTACATTCATGTCGATGCTTGGCGTAATTATAATTTTTAGCAGCAATCTTCACCTAGTTATCATCGAAGGTTTAGCAGGAACATATAACCTATTACCTATTGGATCATTAGGTAAAAATTATAGTGAGATTATTGAGCTAATGACATTGGTTTTACGTAAATCTTGGGTTGCTGGGATGCAAATGTCGGCACCGTTTATTGTTAGCAGTATAGCATTAATGATTGGCTCAGGTGTTTTATCAAGATTGATGCCTCAACTACAGGTATTTTTTGTTGTGATCCCGGCACAAATTATGGTTGGACTCATTGCTGCTATGCTTATATTTGGCGGGATATGTTTTTGGTTTGCTTCTTATTATGCACAAATAATAGAGCAAATAATATTAAATTAAGTTAATAAAAATGGCAGAAGATCAAGATAACTCTTCCAAAACTGAAGAACCCAGTGAGCATAAACTTTCAGAAGCTAAAAAAGAAGGTAACGTTTTTACATCCAAAGAAGTAACAGCGTTTTTATCTTTTTTAGCATTCTTAATTTTTTTATTATGGATGGCTCCTTGGATGACATATAAAATTACTCAAAGCTTAAAACCATTAATAGCATTACCAGATCAGATAATCCTAACTCGAGAAAATCCAGCAATAGCTATCTGGCACGCTGTCATTTCTTTAATTCAAACTATTGCTCTACCGGTTATTACAATTCTGGGTATGCTTGCAATCGTTGGTTGTCTGTCTTTTTTGCTGCAACATGGAATAATTTATGCTCCAAAAGTAATAATGCCAAAACTTGAACGTATATCACCTTTTGCTGGGCTCAAACGTATATTCTCTTTAAGTATGGTAGTGGAAATGCTCAAAGGACTTACTAAAATACTACTAGTTGGTTGGGCCATCTATAAAACTCTGAAACCAGAAATGCATAATATAATAAATTCTTCAAATCTCGAACTAGGAGGTATGGTTTTATTAATTCTACAAATCATAATCAAAGTTATGATTACCGTTTGCATTATTATGTTTTTCCTCGCCGTTGCTGATTATCTTTATCAAAGGAACAAATATATGCAAAAAATGCGCATGACAAAACAAGAAGTTAAAGAAGAATATAAACGCTATGAAGGTAGCCCCGAAACAAAATCGAGATTTCGTTCACTGCGTCACAAAAAAGCCAAAGAACGAATGTCAAACCTCATACCTAAAGCTGATGTCTTAATCACTAATCCAACCCATTATGCTGCTGCATTGAAGTATGATATCGATAATATGCCGGCACCACAACTGATTGCCAAAGGATTTGACGAAATTGCTCTTGAAATGCGTAAAATTGCCCGGGAACATAATATTCCGATCGTTGAGAATCCGACTTTGGCTCGGAGATTATATTATTCGCTGAAGCAGGATGACTTTATTAAAATTGAGCACTATAAAGCCGTTGCGGATATTATTTCATATATCATGAAATTACGCACTAAAAATAATAAAAAAACAAAATAAGCATGAAATACTCAATACTTAAAATTTTGCGGGAGATAAATTCTGCAAATAAAAATAATTACTTTAACCAACCATGTTAATCAGGTAACTATTTTCAGGATTGATAACATTTACTTCTGCTAATATATTGTTAGAATGCTTTACTTACATCGCTCACTAAATTTTCAATCCTAACTACAATCGAGTAAATAATTTCTTGAACTGTTGGAAGTTCAGCTTTAGTGAATTTGCTTAAAACATAATTTGCCACCATTTCTTTCTCTTCTGGTCTCCCAATTCCAAAACGACAACGCCAATAATTTTTACCCAAGTGAGAATCTATAGATTTTAAGCCATTATGCCCACCATGCCCACCACCAATTTTGATCCGAATATCTTGTAGTTGCAGATCTATATCATCATGAATCACCAAAACATTTTCTGGTAATATTTTAAAAAACTTACAAACTGCAGCTACAGCAATTCCTGAATTATTCATATATGTATAAGGTTTAAGCATATATATTTTGTGCTGCTGTGATATAATATCATTAGGTTGCTTAACCATAATTTGATGCGTAAACAACTCAGCGTTAAATTTCATAACTGGGACTATATTCCATTTTTTCGCTATATAATCTACAATCTCAAATCCTATATTATGCCGCGTAGCAGTATATTCATTACCTTTATTACCCAATCCTACAATTAGTTTGATATTATTAGTCATAATTTTAGTTCTCCTGTTAAATGCTTCGTGCTGTGATCCTAGCTGATTTCCTTAGAACAAAGATTCATTGTCCTGGAATTACGTGATATCACATCAGAATGATAATAGTTAGCAATCAAAGAAGTGAATTTATCTCCAGCAAAATCCAATACCCTCCCAATGTTTAAATTAGGTTTAGCAGTATGGATTTTATTATCATTTCCTTGAGCAAATAACCGATTTCTTTTTGCCATCCCGTCTCTAATATCTCCAATATTTTTATAATTCAATTCTTTTTCTAGGAGGTATCGAGCAATATCTCTAATCACAACCCAATCTTCAATTGCATTACCAGGCGATTTAACTGCACAACTTGTTTTTTGTATTCGACCTTCTAAATTAACATAAGTTGAATTTTTTTCAGTATATGCAGCTCCAGGTAAAATCAAGTCAGCTCTTGCTGCTGCCCGATCGCCATGGTGACCTATATAGATTACAAAAGTTGAAGCAGGAATTGCACTGAAATTAATTTCATCAGCCCCAAGTAGGAATAAAACCTTTGTTTCTTCTAAAATATTTTGGGTAGATTTGCTAAATTTATTTTTTATATCTGGCATAAAACCTATGTCCAAACTTCCAACTCTTGCTGCTGCTGAGTGCAGTACGTTATAGCCATTCCAATCGTCGCGAACCATATTGAATTTTTGCGCAATCATTTTAGCATAGTATATAATTGCTTTGGCATCAGGATCGTCAATACAACTTTCTCCAATAATTAAAATTGGATATTTTGCGGCTGCCAAAATTGAACAATATGGATGCTCACCTGAAGCTATTTGTTTCAGTAGCCATTTATTATTTCCAATATGTTTAAAAGGATAGTTGAGATCTTCCTTTTGCCCTAGTACTCCAACGGTCATCCCATTATTTGTAACTGCTTGCCGAATGCGAATATTTAAAATTGGGGCTTCTCTGCGTGGATTACAACCGATTAATAAACAAGAATCACTTTTTTCTATACCAGATATAGTTGAGTTAAAAATATATTCCCCTCTGGATTGATTATGGCTATTAGCATCTCCAATTGTTTCTGCAAAAACTAAATTACTTCTCTGGAAATCATGATTGTAACTATTCAAACTATGTAGTAATTCTTGCATCATAAACATTGTTTCAACATCAGTATAATCTCCAGCAATCGCCCCTATATCAACCGTTTGAATTTTATCTACTTGTTTTTTAATTTGCTTAAAAGCACTATCCCATGAAACTATTTCTAGGCGACTACTATGATCTTCTTTGTTTACTACTTTAAGAATAGGCTGAGTCAAACGTTGGTATTTCAATGCATCATAAGAAAATCTTGCTTTGTCTGAAATCCATTCGCCATTGATATCATCACATTCACTTGGCAAAATCCTCATCACCTCTCCTTTACAGCTGTCGATTCTTATGTGAGACCCTACAGCGTCACTAACATCAATACTATAAGTATGATCTAATTCCCACGAACGAGCCTTAAAGCTATAGGGCTTTGAAGTTAAGGCACCAACAGGACATAGATCTATTATATTCCCTGACAATTCTGAGCTAAGCGATTGTTCTATATAATTTGTCACTTCCATATGTTCGCCGCGACCAACTCCTCCTAGTTCAGGAGTTCCAGCTACATCTTCTAAAAATCTAATACATCTAGTGCAATGAATACAGCGATTCATATGCGTTGCGATTAAAGGACCCATGTATTTGTCTGTCACTGCTCGTTTTTCTTCTCGATATGAACTTTTAC
>CALKVD010000020.1 GCA_937996615.1 uncultured Rickettsiales bacterium
AACTTGTCATGCACACCAGGAATTTTAAACTATCATACATTTAAAAACATAACCAAATCGAAATAATAAACCTTAATAATCACTATCTCTTTTATAACAAATGGGCCTCAGAACAATTTTACGCAAGCTATTGAAATACGAACAGCCTAGTGTATTCCTAAACGAATCATATTCACAAGAAGGAGAAGATGGTATTTTGAACAGAATATTCGAGCACAAACAAACTGGCTTTTTTGTCGATGTGGGAGCCTTGCATCCTATTCGATTTTCGAATACTTATAAATTTTATAAAAAGGGCTGGAGAGGGATAAATATTGATGCCCTACCTGGCAGCATGGAAGCTTTTAAACAGTTACGTCCACTGGATATCAATTTAGAAGTTCCTATATCTAATGAGAAAAACACAATACCATTTTATGTGTTTAAAGAAAAAGCATTAAACACGTTTTCACCAGAGGTGGTTGAAGATCGTGCTAAGAACGGATACCAAATTGAACGTGTCATTCATGTTGAAACAAACACCCTATCTAACATTTTGGACCGATATCTACCAGCAAGCACCAAAATAGATTTTCTGACCATTGATGCTGAAGGATTTGATTTTAAAGTATTACAATCAAATAATTGGCAAAATTATAGACCAGATATCGTTCTGCTAGAAAGTGAATTGCAGATTTTAGATTTCATGAATTCGGATATGTATCATTTTATGCAAGGAAATCACTACACCATCTATGCAAAATCTGTCAAAACATATTTTCTTAAGAATGATGATTTGAAGATCTATTTTTAAAAAAAATTCCAAATATATCACTTTTATCCACATAGAAATATTTAAAACGTTTCATGAGCAAGTCACTTATAAAAAAAGGAAAATCAAAAATTTCATTACTAACGAAAAAATTATTTAGAAAAGATGCTAAAAAACCAGACATACAGTACACAATTGGCAATATATCTATCTCACTACCACACAATCATCCTCTACCATCCTATCAGAAAGCATTTTTATTATATAATAAGGCAGTTGGGATTATTGCTCAAATAATAGAAAAAGAAAACAGCAACGCTATTATTATTGATATTGGAGCAAATATCGGAGATACTGCAGCCGAAATACGTGGTAAAAGCTCTCTTCACATTATTGCTATAGAAGGTGATCCACTCTTCCTAACATATTTGAAAAGAAATACAGCTACTATAAAAGCCATAACCATAGTTGATTCCTTTATAGGTGAACCTGACAATAATTCTAGTTTTAAAATTGATAAATATGGTGAAGGCACCGCTAAATTACTACCAACTACAGATCAAGAAGGAATTAAGACTACTACATTAGAAGAAATAATTGAAAAGTATAATATCAGAGAACATAGTATTAGTCTAATTAAAATAGATACTGATGGATTTGACTTTAGAATCATTCGCTCTATGGATACTTTTATAGCAAAGATTAAACCATCTATTTTCTTCGAATATGATATTCATTTTGATGCAACAGGAGCAGCAGAAGGGATGAGAACTATTAATAGGTTATCTGAATTAGGCTATAACTTTGTAGTCTATGATAATTTTGGAAATTTATTAACATGTATCCGAAGTAATAGCTCAGAAAGATTTCAAGAAATTAATAATTATTTGAGATCATGTTTCAATAACAAGGGTGGAATCAACTATGTAGACATTCTTGCCATTCACAAAGAAAATGCCCTTTTACTAAAGGGCATACTAGATGCATACAACTCAAATTGAGTCCTTCATAATCCTTTTATCGAAAAGTATCCCTTTAATTTTCTTAAAGCAGCGTTTTAATCTTGCCTTATTAGAGCGCTGCTTTTTTTTCTTCTTGTTTATATCAAACTCGCTATTTAACCTATAAAAATCTGCATCTCTCTCAGGTATAATATATTGGGGATGTATGATTTCTCCAATATTTCCTATTGACATATTTGCATTAATGTCATTGCTATTGAATGTATGCGTCGCATTTTCTCCAAAGCCTATATTCTTAATCATATTTACGTTGGGAGTGATCGCTAAGCCATTATTGAAAAAGTTTATTATGCTTAGCTGATAGTCCCAAGTATCTATCTTATTTGCTTTCAAATCAATAAAAATTTGTGTCCAAGCTTCTGCAAGCAATGGCTCATTAAATATTTTCAGAAACTGAGAATAAATATCTGCAGATTGGTATGCTATTAAATCTTTATCATAATCATTCCAAACTCTTTTCCACGATGCCCATCCCCACGCATTGGGTAGGTGCGAGAAATAATAACTAGCCCTTCCATAAACTTGTCCTTGCTGCAAGTTACACCCTGATATATACCTTATTCGAGTATCATACCTATATTTTTCCAAAAGAATGTCACAAAAGCGAAAAAAATCATCCGCAGGTAGACAATCATCCTCTAAAATAATACCCTCCTCTTCTTGATCAAAAAACCAAGTAATAGCTGAAGAAACAGCTTCTTTACAGCCTAGGTTTTCGTCTCTAAATAATGTTCGCACTTCACAATCCCAATCAATAGATCTTAGAATGGCTCGTGTTTGCTCACACAAGTAAGTATCAGTCTCTCTAGTGCTTCGAGGACCATCTGCCGCAATATAAAGCCGGCTGGGCTGGGCACGCTTAATTTGTTCAAAAACTTGTATTGTAGTATCTGGTCTATTAAAAATCAGGAATAAAATAGGTGACTGCACTCTGTAAGATGCCATTGAATATAGTTTTATTTTGTTATTGAAGAAGGATATAATTTAACGAGGGTAGTGTATCTAAATGTATGATGACTCTTTTCAGGGATAAAAAAGTATGCGT
>CALKVD010000021.1 GCA_937996615.1 uncultured Rickettsiales bacterium
AACTACTCGCCACCCCCGAGATTATGGACATATAACGCTAATTGCTTAATCGTATTATCGCTTAATTTACCTTCCCAAAATGGCATAACCCCAGCTCTACCATTATATATTACCGAATATATATCTTCATAGGAACTACCATAAAGCCAAATTTGGTCCGCTAAATTTGGAGCTCCAAATTCATAGTTCCCAGTACCACTATCACCATGGCAACTAGCACAGTTATTTTGAAATAGCTTTTGGGCAACAGAATAGTCAAAATCATATTTGTCTTTTTTTGGTTGTGATAGCGTCATAACATAATGCGTCAATAGAACAACCTCATCGGCAGTTAAAATTTTGTCGCGACCAAAAGCTGCCATAATAGATTCTCTTGTTTCTGGATGATTCGACCGAATCCCATATTTAAGTGTGGTATATATATCTTCTAGCTTCCCTCCCCAAAGCCAAGAGCCAGCAGTTAAATTCGGATAACCGAAATTACCATTTCCACCCGCTCCATGGCACACAGCACAATTATTTTGAAAAGCAGATTTACCCCCAGCCATTGCAAATTTTAATAATTCCGGATTCTTTTCTACTTCAGAGATCGGTGTTTTATTAAATATTTGCAAATATTTTTCTTGAATTTTTTCTATTTTGCCAATTTCATCCTTGACTTCTTGGGTCGAACTCCATTCTAGAACTCCAGTGTTTCTTGGGGTTGGCCAAGAGGGGTAGAGAAACCAATAACCAAAAGAAAGAAACAACATTGAATAAAACAAAACTCTCAGCCAGACCGGTTCGCGATTTTCATATTCTTGGATCCCGTCCCATTCATGCCCGGTAGTTTTTACTTCTTGACCTTTGTCTTTAGAGTTTTTACGAGGCATTTTTAAACTGATTTTTGGTTGTTTATTGATTTTTTCTCATCTTTAAGAGGTATTTCGCTATATTTTTTATATTTCTTGGCAGATTTTGGTCGAAAAATCCAGAAAATAATCCCGAACCATGCCAAAGCTACGGCGATCACTTCTATACTATAAATTGTTTCAAAAGACATAATCGCACAAATAGTTGCTGTAAATTAAAGGTTTCTTTTAGTATACTATTAAGGGTTTTTTTTGAAACTTTTTTTCATTAGTTGTAACCAAATTTTTTAGCCAATCAGAGTATCTGTTCAATATGATACTCTATTCATTTTCTAGATCGGCTCCAAATCTTTGTTTAAACCAACTCTATTATCAAAAACAAATAATTGCCCTTGCCAGGTACTATTAGTTTTTGTTCTTTTCCTATGTTCGAGATAGCTAAGAATCCCATCGCGCAAATGGTAGACATTAGTAAAACCCATGATTTTTAACAGACTAGTGGATTTTTCACAACGTATACCACCAGTGCAATACATCGCAATTGGTTTTGTTTTATCAACATTAGCTAAATTTTCCTCGACCCATCTCGAAAGCTCTGAAAAATTACTTATTAGCGGATTGATTGCGTTTTGAAACGAACCCATTGCTACTTCATAGTGGTTACGAGTATCAACGAGGATTGTGTCAGGGTTAGCGATCAAATCGTCCCAAGCTTCTGGATCTAGATATTCCCCGCGAACTGGTTTTTGATTTGTTTCATTTTTATGCCAGGCATCTTCAAATTTTTGTGGCAAATTAAAAGTTATTACTGATTCTTTAATTTTGACTTTTAGTTTATCAAAAGGCGGGGAATCGGCATAGCTGATTTTATAAATAATGTTGCTAAATTCTGGAATAGCGGTAATTTTTTGCCATAGTTTGGTGATTCCATCATAAGTTCCGACAACTGTTGAATTTATTCCTTCTGCAGCTATAAGAATTGTTCCTTTAATATTATTCTTGCGGCATTCGTTAAAAAGTTGCTTTTGGATATTTGTGGTCGCAGTTAAGTTACAAAGCTTGTAGAATGTGATGACACAATATGGTTGATCTGTTTGATTACAAAGCTGCAGCTCGTTTTTTGATTGTTTTTGGTACAAATCTTTCATATAAATCAGGTTTTACAAATTTTTAGCAGCTTCTACACCTTGTTGGATAATTTCCTCTGCCTTTTTTATATCTCCCCAACCATTAATTTGGACCCATTTGCCGCTTTCTAATTTTTTATAATTTTCAAAGAAATGTTCAATTTTTTTGATCATAATTTCTGGTAATTGGGAATATACTTCGATTTTTGCCAGCATTGGGTCGATTTTTGGCATTGGAAGAGCAAGAATTTTACTATCTTCTCCTGCCTCATCTTCAGTTAGCAGAACCCCAATAGAGCGACATTTGATCATTGCTCCAGGAATAATCGGAAAACTAGAATAAACCATCACATCAACTGGATCACCGTCGCCACTCAGGGTATCAGGAACAAATCCATAGTTGCAAGGATACATCATCGAAACTGGCATAAATCGATCAACGAACAATAGTCCACTGTCTTTGTCGATTTCATATTTTACCGGATCAGACTCAGCACTTATTTCTATTCTGACGTTAAAACTTAAATTATTATGCATATTTATTATGTATTTTAGCAGTTATTTAAATATTATCTATTATATTATAGTAATCACCGAATTATTGCGCTATCTACGCCAATAACTTTTACTCAACAATTTCCGCCTCTTCTCGCTGTAGCTTCATCCCAACTGCGTGATATCCGCTATCGACGTGTAGAACCTCAGCTGTCACATTAGCCGAAAGATCGCTCAGCAAATACAACCCAGCGTTGCCAACATCATCGCCAACAATATTGCGTCGTAGCGGAGTATTTTTTTCAGTCCAATGCATCATATCCCTAAAATCCGCGATACCAGAAGCCGCCAACGTCCGAACTGGCCCGGCAGAAATAGCGTTAACCCTAATCCCGTTCGGGCCCAGATCAGCAGCGATATAACGCATACTTGCTTCCAGCGCGGCTTTGGCAACCCCCATTACATTATAATTGGGGATGATTTTTTCTGCCCCATAGTAACTCAACGTCAACATACTTCCACCATTTTTCATCAAAGGTGCCGCATATTTTGCAATTGAGGTAAACGAATAGCAAGATACATGCATTGTGTTAAGAAAATTATTTAGTGTTGTGTCAACATAGCGACCACGCAGTTCATTTTTATCAGAAAATGCGATGGCATGAACGACAAAATCGAGCGCCCCCCACTCTTTCTCTAATTGACTAAAAGCTTCTGTGATCGAGCTTTCAACGGTCGCATCACACTTCAAAGTCATCGCATCTATTTCTTTTGCCAAAGGCTCAACTCGTTTTAAGAAAATATCGTCTTGATATGAGATTGCAACTTTTGCTCCCTGTTCAGAGCATTTTTTTGCAATATACCAACCCAAAGATTTGTCATTGGCTACACCCATGATAATTCCCCGCTTTCCTTGCATTAGCTGACCTAAGTTTGATTCTAGATTTTGATTTGTTACTGTTGTCATATTATCGATTAAACTTATTATTAAATATAAGAATTATAGTTAAAGATTTTCAAGAATATGTCAAGGTTGATCCCTAAAATAAAATTAGCTTCTGAACCAATAATCTCTGATTAGCGCAATGGTACAATAGCGCAATATAAAGTTAGTACAATATAATATAATAACGCCATTTATATAACTAGCTAATACCTAAACCACTAGTTAATCACACCACTTGCATCAAACCCTAAGTCTATCTCGCGCCATAACTCATAGTTTTTGTCTAACAAACCTTGTAACGGCGAAGCAGCGTAAAATGCTCTCACCGCGCTGTTAACAAAAGCAACATATGAAGGATCACCTGCTTGGGATGAATCTATTTGTGGCTTGGCATTTAAAACATTTCCATCTCGATCCAAAGTTGCCAAAACCCGAACACGCATCTCCCCCCGGCTTTTATTCCCACTGAACGCACTCATATTCCATGCCTTGCTGATTTGCGATACGATCGCATCTTTTTCGCTGAGAGAAAGTTCGTCTGTCTCATTCAGCTCTGCGTTTTTTTCACCCGTTTCAATAGCATCATCAATGATTTTGTCAAGGTCAGAATTTGCTGACGATTGCTGTGGCTTTTCTTTAGAACTAGGTTGCTCCAGGGATTTGAGAATTTCATCACTATAGACGCTTTTTTGTTTATTATCAGCTGGATCAGTTTTTTGTTCTATTTTATTTGATTTGTTTTCTTTTGATTTGTTCGGCTCAGGGTTATTTTTAGCATCTATTTCTTTTTTAATTTTTTGCTTATTCGGCAATTCGCTAACAACTGGTTTGGGTTCAGTTTTTTTATCAGTTTTAGGTTTATTTTGAGTTTTGGCTTCTGGTTTATTTTTCTCTAACTTTTCAGGTTGCTTTATTTCTTTATTTTTTTTATTTTCTAAGTTAATTGCTTCTTCATCCAAAAGTGCTTTCGCTGATCTATCTTCAGCTTTAGGTTCTGGACTATTTTTCGGCTTATCTTTTATTTCTGCTTTAGGTTCTGGCCTTTTAATCTCTTCCTGCTTTGACTGTTGTGGGCTAGTTTTTTGCTGGATCAGCGGAGGTAGTATTGCCTTTTTTTGTTGATCAGAGCTAATATTATTAGTTGGTTTAATTTCCCTAGGAGCCTGTTTTGCAACTTCAGGTTGCGGCTCTATTTGTTTGCCACCATCGGTTTTTTTGTTCTGATCTTGTTTTGGATTTCCTCTTTTTAGTTTTGTTATATCGCTAATATTAGCAATTTCGACAGTTATAACATCTTGGATCATCTGCTCTTTTTTAAATTGAGGCAGACCATATATTGCTAGTAACAATATAAACCCATGCAAGATAATAGAATATGCTAGACTACGGTACATTGCTATAACTTCAATTTATTTATCTTCGTTTTTTATTTCGGTAACTAACGACACATTATTAAACCCACTTTCTTTAATTGTGGTAAATAGTTCTATCACCTTGCCATAATAAACCCCTTGATCACCCCGAACAAAAATTCTTGCTTCTTTATTTTCTTTAGTTGCAGCTTGGAGCTTAAACTTTAAATCCACTGCTGATAGCGGCATCTCTTGTAAGTAGAAAATACCTTCCCTATCTATCGTCACAACGATTGGTTCGTCGTTGCCATGAACTGGAGATGACTTGGTTTTAGGCAAATCAACATCAATCCCCGAAATCAGCATCGGCGAAGTGACCATAAAAATCACTAGCAACACCAACATAACGTCAACAAAAGGGGTGACATTGATTTCGCTATTAATTCTTTTGCGACGACTACCTTTGCTTTTTTGTATACTAAACGCCATATACCGTTTTATTATTATTGATTTATATTAGCTTATCCCAGAATCAATCAATAGATTAGCTATCATTGCGATCGTTACGCAGAAATGTATTCATAACTTGGGTTGCAAACATCGTTGTTTCATCTTCTATTTTACTTACTTCTGTAGTGAATTTGTTATAGAACACAACAGCAGGAATCGCAGCAACAAGACCGAATGCAGTTGCAAGCAATGCTTCGGCTATTCCTGGCGCAACCACTGCGAGACTTGTGTTTTTACTAGCCGCTATTGACTGAAAACTAACCATAATCCCCCAGACAGTCCCAAAAAGACCGATAAAAGGTGCGCTACTCGCTAAAGTTGCGAGGAACGGAATCCCTCCTTCAAGTTTTGACATAGCCTTATTAATTGAAATGTTCATCACATTTTCCAGTCTTTGAATTAGATTATGGCGAGTCTTGAATCCATTACCACTATTACCAAACGCTTCTTTAAATAAAGCTACAAAAACATATGACAACGGATTGTCTTGGTTTTTTTTATGTAACATTTTGAAAACTACTTCAAGCGATTCTTCTGTGGTATATAGCTCCATAACATGGCCCATTTTTCGTTTTAGTGCATTAAAAGACACAAACCGGTCAAAAATTATCGCCCAACTCCAAATCGACCCAAAAATCAGGAGCAACATGACAGTTTTTACTACCCAATCTGCATACCAGAATAAATCAAGGAAAGAATGAGCGGAAGTAGGTTGCGGCAAACTAGGATCAATATTGGCCGGATGCTGTTGCGTTTTGGCAACACTCCCCACACTGGCTGTTGTAACCGGAGCTACTGCTGTTAGAGAATTCGACTGAGAATTCGCCGCAACTACGTCCAACGGAGTTGCAACGATCGCTACCCATCCAATTGTTAACCACGTTAATATTTTATATATTTTTAACATAAATTAAGTTAATAAGTACTGATAATTCAAACATAACACATAAATAGTGCTTATAACATTATATAGCGTTTTTTTCTTATATCGCAATCAAAATAGAACGAATAAATGATAATTTATTGCTTTAGTTCTTGATAAGATCTTTACTCTAAAGCTTAAACCGCAAATGAATTCCCACAACCACATTTAGCCTTAGCGTTGGGGTTTTTTATCTCGAAATATTCCCCGCCTAAATTGCTAATATGGTCCAAAACTGAATTACGCAAAATAGCTAATGAAGTTAAGTCAATCACAACTTCCACCCCTATATTTTTAATCAAAAAATCGTCCTCATGATCAAAGTTAGAGTCAACATCAAATTTATATTGAAACCCAGAACACCCACCGCCAATAACTTCAACCCTGAATCTTTGTTTATTGGTTTGAGGGTCACTAGAGTTGGGTAAGCTCTGTTCTAAGATCGATTTGATTTTGACCCATGCGGCATCACTAACAGTAAATTCTGCTGTTTTTATCGCCGTTTCTTGATTTTTATTCATAATTTTATCTTTACCTATCATTTCGTCTTTATTTATCATATTTTGGCTCTATAACTACATAATTTTGACACTCAGAGTATACAATAGATTTTGTTCCAGCGCCATCGTTTTGCTCTGTTTCATTTTGATTTATTTGAGTTTCTTTAGTTTGGTTTAGTCGGTTTGGTTTTTCCAGTTCTATCTTGCTATAACATTGATCTATTTTGGTAATATCATCGGCCTCAAGCAACTCTAGGTCACTAATATTAGCAGCACTTTTTAAATCAAGGATTGCCGAAACTGCTATTTGTTTGGCGATATCGCTAAATTTTTCAACCCTACTGAAAATATATAACTTGTCTATCTGTTGTTTAATCGAGATATTATTAGCAGATTTAAACTTACGGATAGCACCCAAGATTTCGATCACCGAATCGCAACCAATCAAAACATAATCGGGCGCTGTTGGATAGTCACTGATTTTTGGCCATGTTCCGCGAGCATTGATTGAAGCGGCGGTATATTTTTTACCCAGTTTATTCGCCAAAGCTTCGCGCAAAAGGTGGTGCATTTCTTCTGTGACGTGAGGCATAAATGGTGCCAGGAGTTTTAGCACTGTGATAGTGCAATAGTACAAAGTTATAATAGCACTTTGCCCCTTCTTTTCACTATAATGGCTATATAACCGACCCTTAATTAACTCCAAATAGTTGTCACATAATACATTCCAGAAAAAATCTTCAACCGCCATTCTTGCCCCACAATATTCAAAATTATCCAAATCTTTTTCAGCATTTTGAATACATTCCCGCAATTTATGCAAAACCCAACGATCTAAATCTTCTAATTCTATTTTTTGCAGTGTTGTTTCTTCTGGTATTTTTCTATTTTTCGCATCAGCATTAATATCAGCAACAACTTCAGTAACTAATAAATCGTAAATAAGCTCAGTTGGCGCCAAATTTTGGAGATGAGTTAAGCAGAATTTCGTTGCGTTATATAGCTTTAGCACCAATTTGCGACCGATTTTGAATGTTTCTTCAGAATATATTATGTCAGTACCTAGCTTGGAATTCGAGGCCCAGTAGCGAACAACATCAGCTCCCTTTTCTTTAATCAAACTTGTAGGCGTTACAACATTCCCCTTTGATTTGCTCATTTTGCTTTTGTCTGCCGCCAAACACCAACCACTAAGCATAATATTATGCCATGGTATTGTATTTTGATGGTATAACGCTTTAACGATAGTACTAAAAGTCCAGGTACGGATAATTTCGTGAGCCTGGGGACGCAAATCAAACGGAAATAGCTGGTTATGTTTTTTTAAGTCGAAAGCTAAATCTTCGGTAATTGCCCAGCTCGACAATTGGGGAGTTAAGGCACTAGTCGCCCAGGTGTCCATTATATCCATATCGGGAATTACTTCGTCTTTGCTATAACCAACAGGCAAATCAACGAAAGGATCAACCGGTAGTTGTGTTTTATCAGCGAGCAAAACCCTACCTTCCTCTCCTTTTTTGAGCGAATACCAAACAGGAAACGGAACCCCAAAATAACGTTGTCTCGAGATACACCAGTCCTGGTTTAGGCCATTAACCCAATTGTCAAATCTAACCTTCATATATTCCGGATTCCACTTACATTTTGCACCCATCTCGAGGATTTTGTTTTTGTGATCTAGCACGTTAATATACCACTGTTCTGTTACAATGATCTCCAACGGTGCTCCAGATCTCTCGCCACATTTTACCGGACGAACTATGTTTGTTTGAGCCATCACTAGCCCGGCCTCAGACAAAACTTCAATCATCTTAGCTCTAGCTTCGTTAACCTTCATTCCATCTAGAATACCAGAGTTTTGCATTCTTCCTTGCTTATTGATACAATCTTTGATCGGCAAAGAAAGCTCCCGCCACCAAACAATATCTTGAATGTCGCCAAAAGTGCAACACATGACTAACCCAGTTCCTTTGTCGATTTCAACGCTTGCGTCAGCTATAATCGGAACTTTAGCACCAAAGATTGGGGTAATTGCAAATTGCCCAGCTAGGCTAAAATATCGCTCGTCAGCGGGGTTATATAAAACCGCAACACAAGCAGGAATCATTTCGGGTCTGGTAGTTGCGATTTTGATTACAATACTAGATTTTTCAGCGGTTGGGTCGCTAGGTTTGAGTCCAGCCACTGTGCTATTCAAACCAATACTTTCACCCTTTTCGTGACCTTTTTCGGCGACTGAAGAATCAGATGTCGCGTTATTAGATCCGCAAAATTGCAAATATCCAGCATTCTCAACTAAATCATCACTCAAGGCAGCAGCAGGTGTCGAAATCAAATCAAAAACAATCTCAACCATCACCCCGGGTTTTTCTTTATCCTCAATCTCCGCCTGGGACAGCGCTGTTTGGTCAACAACGTCCCAAAACGATGGTGACTTAACCCGATTTATTAATTTCTTGTTATATAAATCTATGAAAGACATTTGCGACAAGGCTCTAGATTTTGAGCTGATTGTCTGATATTCTTGATTCCAGTCGACGCTTAGACCGATCGACTTAAATAGTTTACGAAATTCTTCTTCCGACTCCGTCACAACTTCTTGGCACATAGCGATAAATTCATGGCGAGGCAGCTGGTTTGCCCTGATTCCTTTAATTTTTTCAACCAAACGTTCGGTTGGCAATCCGTTATCATCGAACCCCATTGGATAAAACACATTTTTACCCCGCATTCTTTGGTAGCGCGCGATAAAATCAGCCTGGGTATAGCTAAAAACATGACCCATATGGAGATGTCCCGAAACCGTTGGCGGTGGGGTATCGATCGAGAATGTAGATTCATCAACCCCAGGTTGTGATTCAAACTCTACCGAATCATTGTTGGGATTTGACTCGTCAAGTTTAGCTTCATCGCAATTTGATTTAGGACTGGAAGCAAATTTTTTTTCCAAATCTACTCCACCATCAGCTCTTAATCCGTTGCAATTTAAAGCTGCTCCCACCATATCTAAATCAGCCACAGATTTTTTTGCTCCACAATTACTATCCCAAGCGTAGGTTTGTTTTTTTAGCCAAAATTGCTGCCAGTGTTGCTCAGTTTTTAAATGATCGTATTCCATTTTTTTATATTTATATATTTCTTTGTTTTATTTTTTTATTGATGTTCCGATGAGTTATGATCAGTCGCACTAATTCTTGTTATTTGATTTTTTATTATTTATATAAATGATTAATACAACATTATACAAACATCGCGTTTATATATCAGTTTTTATTAAGCTGTAGCGCCATAGCACTATCGTATTAACGCACCATAATAAAACCATCGCCATCCAATTATCCAGCTCAATATAAGCCAAGACGAACCTTAATGCAAGTTCAGAGCATCGTTTAAATATACACAAGTTAAAATTGTGAAAATATAAGCTTGGAGGATCGCAATGAAAAACTCAAAACCAGTCAGTACAATCAACAACCCAAATGGCATAAACCCTAAGAAAGCACCAGACATAATCACAAAAGATGCAATCACCTTCAGTACAATATGTCCAGCTGTCATATTAGCTGCTAAACGCAAAGACAAGCTGATTGGCCGAGCAAGGTAAGCAAAAAGCTCAACAACAAAAATTAACGGCATTAAAAATGCTGGGGTTCCAGCTGGCATAAATAGTGACATAAAGTGGCTCCCGTGTTTACAAATACCGATGATCGTGATCGCCACGAAGATAGTTGCAGCCATCGCGAATGTAACTGCAATATGGCTAGTTGCTGTGAACGACCCAGGGACCATCCCAAGCAAGTTACAGAGTAAAATAAAAATGAACAGCGTAAAGATGAACGGAACGAAACGCCGACCCGTTTCCCCCACTGTTCCCCCAACCATTTCTTCAACTGTTTCATAAATCATTTCAGCTGCAGCTTGAAGACGACCGATTTTATATTCTGGAAATGGGTTTTCTGGGGAGTGGACACTATTTTGGCGAGCTGAGATTTCGAGTCCGCCACAATCTTCGGTTGAATAATCCGTAATATCATCGAGAGAATCATGATCCATCCCTAAATTAGAAGCTGAATTAAAATTCGAAAATTGCCCCTCTTCGGCCAAATCACCTTCCGCCTGATTGTTTTCTTTTTTATCCAAACCAATTTCAGAGTTTTTTTCACCCCCGATCCTGACTCGCAAAATCAGCCAAAACAATAATAAAATAACCAAAACAGCGGCCATCATCAACCCAGAGTTAGTCAAGGAAAAATCAAGGCCAAAAAGTTCGATTGGCACTATTTTGACTATATCAAATTGTTCCAAAGGATTATGCATATATCCGTTTTATAAACGAAGAATTGGAAAAAAAATATCAACAACAGCTAACTAGAAAAAAGCTTAAGAGTCAAGTAGCAATCACTTGGATTATAAAATAGAAACACATAAAACCAAAATAGGGCAGTTGCGAAACAGCAATTTTTAGGTAATTTCCCCCTGTCCATGTCCGTCCTCAAATCTTCACTTCCATCAGAGTAAACTAGGGGTTTTCGAGAGACGTCCTCAGAACTTCAACTAAAACTTCCGTTTCTCTCAACAGCGCCAGCTAAAGATTTTAGTCTATAGCCCCCCACTTAATTTATTATAGTTGCTGCGAATGATCATCTCGGATTAACGTTTTGCATGTCGCCTTAGTAAGCCTGACGGGCAAAATGATCAGCGTTCATTTTCAAAATCGGGAGCATTTTTGCCTTAAATTCCAGCTTGCAATGGAGCTCCGTATCTATGAGCGTGCACCCCTCCCGCCAATCCGTTTCAGAATGCGGATTTCATCCTATTGTTCCTCCAAAATCTAACCTTGAGTTTTATGATAAAACGACCTATCAACGACGCAGCGAAATCATAAAATACGCAACAAAATCAAAACAATTTTTTAGCAGAGTCAAAGCGTTCCGACACGTTTTTCCCTGTGCGAAAAGGCGATCTAATCTAATGTTCACAGCTTTTATCCATATTTCCCTTATTATGGAAATGATTAAATAGCGTTAACAGGGCCCCAAGGCTTGGGGTGCTATAGTAAATTAAGTTGGGGTTTGCCTCTAGAATTAATAATCCCCAAAATCTAAGCTGTACTAAGCTGTCTAATACTAACATTTCTGAGAATGCTAATATAGTGACACCTATATTTTAATAGAATATTTGATATACAAACTTCAACTTAGTTTGCTATATGTTATAACATAGTACCACCGTATAAAGTTATTATAGCATTATTTAAGTATATCCACCATCTTCTGGCCGATCTCCCCAGGAGAATTTGCAACAACAATACCAGCCGATAGCATCGCCTCAATCTTTGCTTGTGCGGTGTCATCTGCTCCCGAAACAATAGCACCAGCGTGCCCCATCCGTCGACCTGGAGGAGCTGTTCTACCAGCGATAAATCCGACAGTAGGTTTAGGTTTTTTGTGTTGCTTGATGAATTCGATCCCGTCAATTTCAGCGCTGCCGCCAATTTCACCGATCATAATAATTCCATCGGTATCTTCGTCATTCATAAACATTTCGAGAATATCAACAAAATTTGTTCCGTTAATTGGATCACCGCCGATTCCAACGCAGGTTGATTGGCCTAGGCCCAGTTTCGTTATTTGTGCAGTTGCTTCGTAGGTCAAGGTGCCAGAACGAGAGATGATCCCGACCCTTCCCTTTTTATGGATAAAACCTGGCATAATTCCGATTTTGCATTCTCCTGGCGTGATAACTCCAGGGCAGTTTGGACCAATCAGTCTTGTTTTGCTATTACGCAGAGCGTTTTTGACTTTAAGCATATCATGCACCGGAATTCCTTCCGTAATACAAACAACAAGTGGCAACTCAGCATCGATCGCTTCGAGAATTGCGTCGGCAGCAAAGGGAGGAGGAACATAGATAACTGAAGCGTTAGCACCAGTTCGCTCAACCGCTTCCGCGACTGTGTTGAAAACTGGTAAGCCGAGGTGGGTCGCGCCCCCCTTGCCAGGAGTTACACCACCGACCATTTTGGTTCCATATTGAATTGCTTGTTCCGAATGGAAGGTACCTTGTTGACCGGTAAATCCCTGACAGATGACGGTTGTGTTTTTATTTACTAAGATAGACATAACTATTTAATTTGTATTTTGTTTTAATTTTTTTAATATCGGTTACGTTATGATTTTGCTAGAGAATTTTGAATAATTTTAGAAATTTAGCGGTAACATCGCCATTTCTCCACTACCAAAATCAAATTATGTTTGTTTTCTGTTTTTATTGCTGATTATTTGCCTCGTTTTTACTAATTTTTTGTTTATTTCAACCTATCTAGGTTAAGACCAACCTCAAATTCCCCTAGTCAAAGCAACGATTTTTTCCGCTGCTTCGTCTATATCATTTGCAGTATGGAGGCTCAAGCCAGATTCATCCAAAATTTTAGCTCCAAGTTCAGCGTTAGTTCCGTCCAAACGGACAACAACTGGGATATTAATTCCGACTTCTTTAGCTGCTTGGATGATTCCGTTTGCCATGATATCACAACGCATAATCCCGCCAAAAATATTAACCAAAATTCCCTTGACTTTGGGATCACTCAAAATAATTCTAAAACCTTCAGCAACTTTTTCTGCCGTCGCTCCTCCACCAACATCAAGGAAATTAGCTGGGCTACTGCCATAGATGCTGATTATATCCATTGTAGCCATTGCCAGACCTGCTCCGTTGACCATACAACCTATATCGCCGTCCATTTTGATATAGCTCAGGCCAGCTTTTGCAGCTCGTTCTTCGAGAGGTGATGTTTCATTTGGGTCATACATTGACGCAACCTCTGGTTGTCGATACAGCGCGTTATCATCAAAGTCGAATTTAGCATCAAGCGGAATTAATTCTCCATCTGAATCGATAATCAGCGGGTTAATTTCAAGCTGAACAGCGTCAGTATCGATAAATGCGCGATAAAAATTATGTAACAACTCCTTCATTCCAGAATGCTGTTCCTTTGGGAGTGCGAGAGCAAAAATCAGTTTCCTGATATGAAAATCTTGTAAACCCAGAGAAGCATCAACAAAAACTTTATGGATCTTTTCTGGATGGCTTTCAGCGACTTCTTCAATATCAACACCACCCTCAGTTGACGCAATAATCGCAATTGAAGCTGTTGCTCGGTCCAACACTAAGGAAAGGTAAAGTTCTTTTTCGATCGATGAACCTTCTTCAATATAAAGCTTTTGGACCAACTTACCCGCCTCTCCAGTTTGGGGGGTAATTATTGTCATTCCGATCATTTTGCTCGCAATTTCCCGGACCTCTTCTATTGAACGAGCAACCTTAACTCCACCAGCTTTTCCCCTCCCCCCAGCATGAACCTGGGCTTTAATTACCGCAACCTTGGGTTGAATTTTGGCGGCGATTGCAACAGCTTCCTCTGGTGTTTGAGCAAGTTTACCGTGTGGCATCTGGATTCCGTATTTCGCCAGAATCTGTTTAGCTTGGTATTCGTGAATATTCATAATTAGTTTCCTTTAAAATATTGTTAGATATGTGTTATATTTATTATATGTGTTTCATATTAAATTAAGTTATAAACAATTTGTCACGCACTAAATTCAGTTTTTAAATTTTTTTTCGCCAAAGGTTTTATTGGGAAGTTTTTTGTCTCAAAGTTGATAGATTCAATTTCGACTCCAAGAGTTGTTATTCTATCGATTAAGGCTTGATCAAAAAGTTCCATGATACTAGAGCTTTGTTCTAAAAGCTGCGCAACCGATGTAAGTCCGTGCTCCCTGATTCCACAAGGGATAATATCAGCAAAGTAGCTCATGTCGGGATTAATGTTGATTGCGACTCCATGATACGTAACAAAATTACGGACTTTTAGGCCAATCGCAGCGATTTTGGATAAACCAGTAACAGCGAAACTATCGGTAGCAGAATTCCGACACCAAACCCCAGGATATTGAGGCAAAACAAAGCTCTCAACCCCGAACAGCTTTAAAGAAGCGATAACCCAATTTTCGATACGCAATACAAAATCTTTAATGTCTGGAGGATTGGGTGTATATAATTTTTTGAGATCGAGCACCAAATAAACAACTCGCTGCCCTGGCCCATGGTAGGTCGCTTTACCACCCCTGGTTGTTTTTTGCACCGGAGCTTTTGGATTCAGCAGATCAGAGCTGGGAGTTGTATTTCCGGTTGTATACACGTGATCATGTTCCAAGAACCAAACAATTCCAGCAGAATTATTTTTAGTATCGGGATTGGAGTTGGCTTCACGATTTTGCACAACCTTAGCGTGCATTTGATCCATAATAACCATAGCGTTGCTATATTTGATTGTAGCGTTTTGGTCACACCATAATTCGATTTTGCAATTCATATTTTAGCCTCTAACCTCGTCTTCAATTTTATATTTAGCACTATCTTCAACTTTATATTCAATTTCAACAAAATCACTATCAATATATCTCCCAAGGTGAGCGCAACTATGAGCTACCCCAATTGTACAACCACTGCCTGCGCTATCTCCAATAACCAAACCAATAGCATCCGGGAGGATAACCTCGCTTTGATCATAAACATCAGTTTTATATATTAATTCCGAATCTTTTTTCACTTCTATTTTTGTTATCAACTTGTTTCGCGGCACTATTCCTTTGGAAAACAAATCCATTTCTTCTTGACTAAAAATATCGTCATAGAATAATTGGTCATAGCGCAATCTACTGTCCCATTTTACTAGTCGCTTCGTGATCACCTCGCTTATACCATCTTTTTTTGCACTATTATTAATTGTATTATTAGCGTTTTCACCATTTTCGCTATCATTTGCTTTAACTATCAAAGTTTCAACCCTAACGTTGATCGGTGCTACTGGCTGAGCTGACCTAGAATAGTAGTTCAAATAAATTTTATCATTTATAAGATCATAATTAACCCCACCATCAGCGACAACAGGAAGAACTTCAAGACAAACTTCGTCCCCCGAAAAAAGACCAACCTCATCCATATCCAACTGATATAAACCATCTTGAAGCAAAACAAATCTGTCCCCTGCTGAGTGATGCATAATCTCTTTTTCGGTACCATATAGCCCGCGCAAAAAACCTTGTAGCCTATATTTATTACGTTCAAGCAAAACTGCATTCCTAAATCTAATTATCTCGCCCCCAACAATCGCAAAATTCTTTTTACTTCTGCTGTCGAATAGTTCCTCGTTCTTAATACTTTGGAGCTTACCTTCGAGCAAATAGACAATCAATTCGTTTTTTTCGTCAATTCTTCTAAAATCATGTTGACCCAAACGATTTACAGCATTTCCAATAGAGGCAGAACTGCGCAAATACTTCCTGGCCCCATAGTCACCACCCTCAATCTCCGCAACACAACCCTTCCAGCCAATCCCTTTGCCACAAGCAGCGAGCAATATTCTATTTTTAGCCTTGCTATCAGATTCATTAGGCAAAAGTGGAATATCAAGAACCTCAATCCTGGTGTCAGGGTTTAAATAATCAGGCTTATAAATACCAGTATCAGCATTAAGATAGCTATACTCATCGCTTTTGATGCCAACTTCGTCATATAGCCTGATGTTTTCTCCAACCGCCGCAACTCTAATCAATTTATTCGCTCCAATCTCAACATTAGTCAGTCGCATCAAATGCCAGTTATGGTTGATTTTAGTTTTGATTACGTCGCCAGGAACAAGGTAAGCATATTTTATCGGTAAGGTAAAAGCGTACCGCAAATGTTCTGTCCAGGCATTATGCAAAATTGTTTCAGCCAAGTGCTTAGCATATCCGTGATCCAAAATGATTGGGACCTCCAACTTCACTACCTGCTTGCTATTGGTAAAATCATGAACAGCTGAACAACTCTGAATCTGATATCCACCCCACTTGCCGATATAATTTAGCAAAACTTTTTTTGGTAAATCAAATTCTTGGAGCATCTGAATTTCAACCAAACCATTTTTCACTTCATTGCCGCTGCTATCACCATTTTCAAAAACAGCATCATTAGCATCAACTAAAAGTGGTTGTTTGTTTTTGCGACTAATGAACACCAGAATGCCGTTTCTTTCGACCACATCGAAAAAGTAAATCTGTTGCAACATTTCGAGAATATCCCGGACTGATTGTTGATTGCGGAGAATAAATCCAAACACCACTCCGTGTAACTCACTTACATCAAAGTCACCAGGTTTTAGACCCGACTTCAAACATAATTCCGCAACCAACTGAGCCAAAGTCACAACCCCAAGTTTTCCTTGAACCCAGTGGCCATATGCCCAAGATCGGTAGTCATTCCAAATCTCAACTCTGAGCGGCCAGGTTGGGTAGGGCCTTGCGTCCCAACACCACAGGAATTTTTTTGCAACCATCTCGGAGTTACGCCAATATTTTTCAGTTGCTTCAATCGCGCATCTTTGGGCAATAAAATCCACCACCCCGTTTGAATATCTGGGGAAACCCGATTCTCGGCTTAGCGGATCATAAAATAAATTTGGTTGGTTCGCAGCCAAATCGACCGAAGGAAATCCATATTCAGTGAACCATATTTTTTTGCTTTTTGGTTGCCATTCAGTTGTCAGTCCATTTGGGTTAGTATGGTGATTACTCCACCACCACTCGATGTTTTTCCAGGCATAGGCGGCACCGAGTTCATGCCTAATCGACCTTTCTTCGTCCTGATAATAGAACTCATACCCCTCACCACTCTGCCAACCTTCGATGATTTTTTGCTGACTGTACTGTTCTTTGGTTGTTTCGGTTAGGGGGAAATATGCATCAATACCTATAAAATCTATTTCAGGCGTCGCCCAAAGGGGATCCAGGTGGTACCACCCACCATCAGTATGGTGATATTCGCTCCAATCAGCAGCATAGCTAATTTTTACTTGATCACCCACAACCGGTCTAATTTTTTGGGCGAGAGCAATAAATTCAGCAACTGCTGGAAAATTTTGTTTTTGTTTATCAAAAATTTTATTAAGCTCGACCATTTCCGATCCGATAATAAAACCGTCGATCAAACCTTTGGTAAGGTTTGCATAATGCATAATAAAGCGATTATAACCATGGACCGCGTTAAAAAATTTTTTAACAGCAGCAGAAGATCCACCAATCCTCCCGCGCCAAGTTTTGCCGAAAACATCAACGAGCAACATCGGGTATAGCATGATTTTATATCCCCTTCTTTTTAATTCCTCCAAATAGCGTAATAAACTAGAGTCATTAACCGTTCCGCCATATCTGACCTTACCATTTTCATATGAAATACGATAGGCATTACCTCTATGGTATGTTTCAACTGCCCAAGTGTGGGGAGTTGTATCTGATTCATTTGGGCCATATTCAACCCCAGGTTTAATAGAGCAATTATCTATATCCAAACTATCAGTAAACCAATTCACTACAACCGAAACCCATTCAAGATTTGGTAAAGTATCCTGCATCTGATTCAAAGCTATGACGCTATTTGCCTGACCCAATGTATGGTGCTGATTGATCATTTGGTGCTTACCCGCCTGGGAAAAAACTTTCCAGTTGGAATCACCCCAACCACCGTTGGCTTTGCTTTGAATTACTGTATCATAAACAAATTCACCACTACCAGGAATTATAACAACATTTTTTACCATGCTTTCAACATTGCCATCAGTATTTTGGCATTTTTTTCTAACCTCAAAACTGAATACAGGTAAATTGTTACCAAATTTGGTAAGGTCAAAATTCTCGAGAACAACATAGGCCAAACCTCGATATGCTGGAGTCATTCCCCTGCCACAAAGAGCTTCGATCAAACTGTCAGGATTTTGTTCTTCCGTCCCCCTATATACCCGAATTGAATCATTTTCCATACTCAAAACTTGGTCTCCAGCCCAGATTCGACTAACTTCAGCAATCGGTCCTTCACAAATTGCAATTGCGAGGGACACGGTATAGCTATAGGTTGTATGTGTCTGAGTCACTTCGTCTTTACCGACCTCCACCGTCCGGGTATGATGATGGGAATGTTCCTTGACGTTATCAGCCCAGATTATGTTTCCAGCTATCCGCATTTCGCCATAAATATTGGGAATCATCTGCCCGTAGCACATATTCTGAATCCTTAAGTCTTCTAACCTACCACTTTCTGACGACATACTTTTGCTCCTGCCAAACAGCTGTTTATCAACAAAACTACCAGCCATTGTACCAGCAAGCTGTGCCGCAGCTCCAACAATTGCACCAGCGCCTAGACTTGCGCCGAGGCTGGCGCCTAATGCTCCTAAAAATAATGTTGCCATAATGTTGCCATATATAAAATTTTAGTATTTAATCATGTTTTTATTATGTCGCTAAAGCATAACGCCAAACCCTAACGATTCTTTGGAGCCATGGGTCGGGAATAACCTGTTCCGCAACATATCCAATTTTTTGACACGCGTGAATAATTCTGATACGCGATTCTTGCTCTTGCTTTTCTACCTCAGAGATAATCCCAGAGTGGTAGTATTGTCCGCCAAAGTGAATGCCGATGATGATGCCTTCCTTGAGATTTTGAAGATTATTGGATTTTGAGAATCGCCTTTTTTCTTCATCCGTTGTTTTTCCTTTTTCAGGATCTTCGGGTTGCCAAGTTTTGACTAGGTGCTTATCGAACGCGTCCAACATTTTTTTACTATCTTTTCTTATTCTATAATCGTTTTCATCAAATATCGCCAACCTCTCACCATTATTGCGAGAAACAGCTTTTAGCTCGTCGGCAACACCGAGAACCAAGCCAACACAATCACACCCAGCTCCTATTTTTCGACCCTGCAGATGAAACGGCGTATTGACCCACTTTCTTGCTATTTCTACAATATCTATGTTTGCTGTTGATATTGAATTTAACTTTTTTTTAATTTGTTTATCGATTTGATTGATTTCAAAATTATTTTTATTTTCTTGCATATTATTTTCCTATATAATTATCGTTATTAATAAATTTTTGTTGAATTGTAAAATTGCTTTAATCCCCCTAAAAATCATCAGATTAAAAGCTTTGAATCCCTGAATTCGCATTTGAGTTTATATATAATTACCCTACCCGGAAGTACCTGATGAAAAAAAAATACTAAAAAATTAAAAAATAAAAACTTGCGCCCCTACTTTCGCCATAATATAATTGCCCAAACCGATAAAATAATTTGCAGATATCTAATATGAGCTGGTTTGAAAAATTAAAAAATGGTCTAAGCAAAACCTCAAATTCGATCGCTTCTGTTTTTAAAAGTCACCAAAAGCTAGATGACGATACAATCAATGAGTTAGAAGAAATTCTGCTTGGTGCTGATATGGGAGTTCTTGCAACTGAATCAATAATCGACCATATCAAAAAACAAAAGAACCAGGAAGTGGTAAATATCGAACAAGCAAAAATCGCTGTCCGTAACCACATAGCAGAAATATTAAAGCCAATTAGCAAACCGCTTGTTATCAGAACCGAAAATCGCCCTTTTGTGATTATGATCTGCGGAGTTAATGGTAATGGCAAAACCACAACTGTTGGTAAGCTAGCTGCCAGAATCCAACAACAAGGTTATAGCATAATGCTAGCTGCTTGCGACACCTTCCGGGCAGCTGCAATCCAACAGCTTGAAACATGGGCGCAATATAGCAACTCACATATCGTCATAGGCGCAGATAATAGCGATCCTGCTAGCGTTGCCTATCGTGCATTTATTGAAGCCAAATCAAGCTCAACAGATGTTTTACTGATCGATACTGCTGGTAGATTGCATAACAACTCTGGGTTGATGGATGAGTTGCAAAAATGTGTCAGAACTGTTAAAAAAATAGACCCTACAGCCCCTCACGAAACAATTCTCGTTTTAGACGGAACAACGGGACAAAATGCTCATAACCAAATCAAAGGATTTATGAACTCAATCGACCTAACTGGCTTGATCATAACCAAACTCGATAGTACCGCTAAAGGAGGAATCGTTGTGAGTATCGCAAAACAACATAATCTCCCGCTATATGCGATTGGGGTTGGTGAAAGTATTGATGACCTGGATTCATTTTCGCCAGAGGATTTTGCTGATGCAATCTTGAATTGAATAGCTTGGGTTGAAACGCTTGAGTTGAGAAGCCTGATTGGTTTATTATAGCTTGGTTTTGATTGGGTTAAATTAGGCTATTATTTTGAGATTACTCTAATTAATTCTAAATTTAGCTTGGTTTTAATTTGGCGGGATGAATCTCGCTTTAATTAACCAACCATTCAAAAAATATCAACATAACTAATAATATATATAATGACTTAAATGATATCATAATATCAAATTAATTTTGATAAACTAATCCCCACTTCTTCTAATTTTTTTTGTATACTTTCAATTAATTCCGGTTATAATTGATTAAACGCAAATATTAATTTGGTAGTTAATATGCAAGTAAAAAAAAACTATAAATTTCCTCACAAAATTTATTCTAAGGAAGAAGCCGAATTAGAAAGATACAAAGAAGCTCAAAAGAGAAGGATATCTCGTACTAAGTTAATTCAACTAGATAAAATTCACCCTTCCTTGGTCAACCAAGACATCAAAGATGCATGTAACTCAATATTAAATTTTTCTTCTATCTCTACTAAAGCAAAGCAACACTTGTATACAATTGGGTATAAGAGATTAGCCAAAATTACTAATTCCAGTTTGCTATATAAAATTAAGAACCAATCTATGGATATAGGTTTTTTCCAGGCTATTATATTGATGCCGGAAAAAACTTTTGAAATTCTAGGATATAGCAGAAACTTTATAGAGAACAACACAATTGATACAAGATATCTCTCGGATTTGATTAAAAAAGTAGAAGAACACGAGAGTAAAAAAATAACCATCACTCTAAAACATACCATCACAGAATCGATTGTTCTTAGCCCCGGATACTCAAACTTTACAAAAGACGAGTCGCAACGTAATTTGCCAAAACCCAAAAAACCACAACGATCAGAAACCGCTGATATTTGGTTGATCATAAAGCAATTCCTTATGGGTGTAGCTACGGGTTTCTTTATAGGTTCAGGTATTATTTTCATTGCTTTAGTTATGAAGCAAATTATTAATCGAATAGAAAATCACGATTTTTTAGCAAGATAAAAAATCCGAAGAAGATCGGAAGAGCACACGTCT
>CALKVD010000022.1 GCA_937996615.1 uncultured Rickettsiales bacterium
ATGTCTTATTCCTTCAACAGCTTGATCAATAGCTTTTGTTATTATTTCTTTGCTTATTCCATCGATCTTGATATCCATCTGTAGTGCTGTAATTCCATTTCTAGTTCCGGCAACTTTAAAATCCATATCGCCGAGATGGTCTTCGTCCCCCATAATATCAGATAATACAGCAAAATTATAGTCTCCACTACCCTTAACCAAACCCATCGCAATCCCCGCAACAGGATTTTTGATTGGCACACCAGCTTCCATCAGAGACATCGAAGCAGCACACACACTTGCCATAGATGATGATCCGTTACATTCTAGAACTTCTGCCACAATTCTGGTCGTATAGCTAAATTCTTCTTTTGATGGCATCACAGCTTTAATAGCACGATTTGCTAGATTGCCATGTCCTATTTCTCTACGGCCTGGTGCCTTCAGGGCACCTACTTCACCAACTGAAAATGGAGGGAAATTATAGTGTAACATGAAGTAGTCATATCTAGAGCTGTTTAGCCCATCTACCATCTGTTCATCTTGAGTCGTACCAATTGTTAACGCTGCTAAAACCTGGGTTTCGCCGCGAGTGAAGATCGCTGATCCGTGCGCGCGAGGAAGATAGCCAACCAAACAGCTTATTGGTCTGATTTCGGCTAATCCACGTCCATCAAGACGTTTTTGCTCAACTAAAATTTGCTTGCGCAAGATGTCTGATTTAACGTTTGCAATAGCTTTCTTGATATCATTTGGTTTATAATTTTGATGGCTATTGATAATCATTTCCTTGATTTTTTCTTCAGCTACCATAACAGCCAAATTACGCTCCTGTTTATGAATCAGGTTTAGAGCATCAACCAAATCTTTATAATGGAAATCGGACTCAATTATATTGAATAGCTCTTTTGTTGCCTCATCTGATTTTTGTAACATTTCCTCAATTGCATCGTTTTGCTTGATACCATATTCTTGCACAAAATCTTGCACCATTTCTAACACTGGCTGCATTGCTTTATGTCCAAAAGTAATTGCCTTGACCATTGTGTCTTTTTGCAATTCTTGTGCTGCTGATTCTACCATAGTAATAGATTCTGCAGTTCCTGCGATCACTAAGTCTAGTAACCCTGCATCTGATCTAGGATTGATAATAAACTCGCCATCGCTATATCCAACTTTGATTGCAGCTACTGGTCCTTGAATTGGTTGTCCAGCCAGCATTAAAGAAGCTGAAGCCCCTATTGTTGCTAGAATTCCTGGTGCACAAGCATCTGGATCAAATGACAAAACAGTACAAATAACCTGGATATCATTATGATAATTTTCAGGAAATAGAGGTCTGATTGGTCGATCTATCATTCTAGAAGTAAGGATTTCATGTTCGCTCATTTTACTTTCACGTTTCACAAAACCACCAGGTATTTTACCTGCTGCATAGAATTTTTCCTGGTAAGTAACGCTTAGAGCTAAAAAATCAAGTTCACTTTGATGACAGATTTTTTTGGCAACAGCAGTACATAGCACTATAGTATCACCGCAGCGTACTACTACAGCGCCATCAGCTTGTCTAGCAAGGAACCCGCTTTCCAAGCTTATATTTTGACCATACCAATTGATTTCTTTATTAACAATTTTAAACATTTTTTTATTCAATCCTCAAACTTTTTTTATAAGCAATTATTAAATTATTTTCTTTTGATCTAACTTTTAATAAAAAAACGGCAACGAAGGAGCAGGTGCAACCTCGAAGCCGCCATATTATTATAAAACACTACACAACCTTCGAGTAGCACCACTAGCTACTCATCCGTAGGCCAAGATCTTGACAAGTTTTGATATATCTGTCCAAGCTTTTTTTTCTCAAATAGCTCAGAAGTCTTTTTCTCAAAGTTACCATTGCAACTAAACCACGACGAGTCTGAAAATCTTTTTTGTTGATCTTCAAATGCTCAGTCAGAGATTTGATGCGCTCAGTAAGTATCGCACATTGCACTTCAGGCGCACCAGTATCCTTAGGATTGCTGCCAAATTTACTTACGATTTTTTCTTTTCCTTCTTTACTAATTGACATAGTGTTATTAAATTAAAATCTTTTTATTATACTTTTATTTTTTTATAATCTTTTTCTGTTTACTATACACAAACTCAAAACTTATCCGCCAGAGTTATTTTGGTTATTAAATACAACTATTGGAGTCCATATTGCATTCTTAATTACCACTATAGCAACTAATTTGCAATCGCTAATAACGGCAAATTTACCCTCCGTGACCTGACCACTATCTTGGATTTGACGGCCATTTAGTAGTTTATTTGCATTGTCGTAACTAATGTTTAGTATCTGGCATTTATCAAACACGGCTGTTGGTGGTAAAAACAATTTTTTATCAGCAAAAAAAGCTTGAACGTTGTTTTTAGCATTATTAACCTGATCACATATATAAGTCATTTTTAAAGCATTATCAAGTAAAAATTTTCCTACCCTTGTTCGGCACAGTTTTGCAGCATACCCGTATGTGCCAAGTAATTTTGCTAAGTCAATCACAAATGAACGAACATAAAAACCTTTGCTGCATAATATACGTATTATTGATGACCGATTTTCTAAATTATGCTCAAGTAGTTCAAGCTCTTTTACTTCGACCGACCGGGCTAAAAGATCGGCAGATCTTCCTTCACGCGCAAGGTTATAGGAGCGCTCTCCCTTGATTTTGATCGCAGAATAAATATGAGGTTTTTGCTTTATTAATCCTAAAAAATTGGCAAAAGCTTTTTGTATTTCTGCTGCTATCGGAGTGACATCAGATTGAGCTGTGATTAATCCAGTAGTATCTCCGGTATCACGTTCTTCACCCCATTGTACAGTGCAGATATATTCCTTAATTCCATCCATTGCATAATTAATCAAGCGAGTCGCTTGACCAACCCCAACAACCAACAAACCCTCAGCAAATGGGTCGAGTGTTCCAGCATGACCTACCTTTGGTATTTTAATTTTAGTTTCTAAGGTTTTATCCTGATCAGAGGTAGTTACAATTTTTTTTCGCAATAGTTGCTTGATTGGGGTCAAAGCTTTTGACGAACTTATCCCAACCGGTTTATTTAATAAAATCCATCCAAGCATTTTAGCTATTCACTCAAATGTTTCTTTAGTATTTCATTTAATACATTAGGATTTGCTTTTCCTTTACTTTTTTTCATAATTTCTCCTATAAAAAATCCAAATAATTTATCTTTTCCTGATTTATATGCAGCTAACTCGACTGGGTTTTCGCCTAAAACCTGTTTGATCAATATATCTAACTCAGAGGTATCACTAACCTGTTTAATTCCCTCTCTCTCTATTATAGCTGTTGCACTTTCGCCACTCAAAAACATTTTTTCAAACACATCCTTGGCAATTTTACCAGAGATTGTCCCATTCTTGACCAAAAAAAGCAATTCTGCTAATGCTCCACTACCTATTGGCGATTGGGATATGTTCAATTTTCCTTTATTAAGTCGGCCAAAAAGTTCAGTTGTGATCCAGTTGGTTGCGATTTTGGGTTCAACTTTTGAAGAAACCTCTTCAAAATAGCGAGATGTTTCAAGATCCTCGGTCAAAACCTCAGCGTCATATTCAGAAAGACCAAATGATTCAACATAGCGTTGAAATTTTTGCGCCGGAAGCTCTGGCAGATTATTTTTTATATTTTCGATATAACTGTGGCTTAAATGCAACGGCATCAAATCAGGATCTGGGAAATAGCGATAGTCTGCAGCCTCTTCTTTATCGCGCATTGACCTTGTTATAGCTTTATCTGGATCAAACAATCTTGTTTCTTGAACAATTTCAGATTTTTTCCCCCCATCGATTAATTCAACCTGGCGGCGAGCTTCAATTTCTATTGCATACATCACATTGCGGATAGAGTTGAGATTTTTCAGTTCAACCCTGGTACCATATTCTGTAGCGCCAATTTTACGGACTGATACATTCGCGTCACATCGCATTGACCCTTTTTCCATATCGCCATCACAAACTTCCAGATACCTCAAAAGAGCGCGAAGTTTTTTTAAGTAGTCACCAGCTTCGGTCGGGCTACGTAGTTCGGGCGCCGTCACAATTTCCATCAATCCAACGCCGCAACGATTAAGATCAACCAAGGTATCATCCCCCTGGTCGTGCAAACTTTTACCAGCATCTTGTTCGAGATGCAATCGCTCGATCCTGATGCGTTTTGCCCTTTTTTGGTCATCTTTGATATCAAGATAGCCATTATTCATGATTGGCTGGTAGAATTGGCTTATCTGGTATCCTTGAGGCAAATCTTGGTAAAAATAATTTTTGCGATCAAAAATCGAAATCGGATTGATTGTACCGCCTAAACCTAGACCAGTACGCACCGCATATTCAACACATTTCTGATTTAAAACTGGTAACATCCCAGGCATAGCAGCATCAACAAAGGATACGTTTGAATTTGGTGCTGCGGCATGATCGACCGGGCTGGAGGAAAATAATTTACTTTCTGATTTGATTTGGGCATGGACCTCAAGACCGATAACAACTTCCCAATCACAATTTTGACCTTTGATAATCATATAAGAATTTTTGATATAAATATTAATATAAATTCGTATAGCACAGATAGAATCGAAATTTTAAAAGCTTTTGATTTACCTGAACGATCAACACTATATATAGATTTTTATCATTCCGCCAGTACGTAAGAATAATTTTTTTATTTTTTAAAATTTATTTTTTATAAGGTACTGGCACTAACGATTAATTAGCTGTATATAAAATAACATAATCGCAATTCATAAAAAGTATAATCAATATATGGCAGTAGAAATAATTCAACAAATCGCAGCTCAGCTATTGGAAGAAATTCAAACTACCACTACAATAAAGCAAATTGAGGAAATTCGAGTCAAAGCATTAGGAAAAAATAGTGAATTCAATAATATAATGCAGAATTTTAGCAAATTAAGCGCTTTGGATCGAAAAACAACTGGGCAAGCTTTAAATAATGCCAAAACCACAGTGACAGATGCAATAAATGAACAAAAACACCATCTAGAAGGCCTAGAACTAGAAAAACAACTTATAGCTGAAAGCATTGACACAACTTTGCCGGGCAGACTTAATTTTCAGCAACAAGGAAAACATATTATTAGCAAAACAATCAAAGAAATAGGTGATATTTGCCAATCCTTGGGTTTTAAAATAACCGAAGATCGGGACATTGAAAGTGATTGGTATAATTTTACAGCTCTCAACATACCAGAAACACACCCAGCAAGACAAATGCATGATACATTTTATATTAACCCCAAAGAAACCAATCAAAGCAATAATATTGATCAACTGTTGCTCAGAACCCACACTTCCTCAGTGCAAATTCGCTATATGCAACAAAATCCAAATCCACCAATGAGGGTTGCATCAGTCGGCAGGGTTTATCGAGCTGATTACGACGCAACCCACAGCCCAATGTTCCACCAAGTAGAGGGATTATACGTCACAGAAAACACAAATATGGCAGAGCTGAAATCATGCCTCCAAACAATTTTGACTATATTTTTTGGTTTGGATAAAGTAAAACTACGTTTTCGCTCAAGTTATTTCCCATTTGTTGAGCCTGGAGCTGAGGTTGATATTTGTTGCAAAATCGACCGTACTCATAATAAAATCATAATAGGAGAAGGAGATGATTGGTTGGAGATTTTAGGTTGTGGGATGGTTCACCCAAAGGTACTTAGTAATGTTGGCATAGATCCAATTAAATACCGAGGATTTGCTTTTGGAATTGGCGTTGAACGAATGGCTATGTTGAAATATGGCGTTGGCGACATCCGAGACTTTTATGAAAACGATGCCCGCTGGTTGAGAAATTATAGCTCGGTTGGTTAATATAAAAGTATTTTAGTGATATGATATTATGATAAAACAGCTTTATGTTCGGCAATAATCCAATTTTACCTCTAGATAAAGGTGACGGCTCAACTTTAATAGTAAAGAGCATTTTTGCAACCTTTCAAGGCGAAGGGCCATATAGCGGGTATCCTTCAGTTTTTATTAGACTCAGTGGCTGCAACTTGGCCTGCTCTTTTTGTGACACTGAATTTGATGATGGAAACAAGATGAATCTAGGGGAAATTGTAGATGAGCTAAAAAGATGCTGGCACAAATTTAATGGCAAACTCGAGTTACCACCTCTGGTTGTAATTACTGGAGGCGAGCCATTAAGGCAGAATATAACACCTTTGTGCGAAATCTTGATCAAAAACAACGTCAAAGTTCAAATCGAAACAAATGGGACTTTATATCGCCCTATACCAAAAGAAGCAGAAATTGTCTGTTCCCCCAAAGTCAGCAAACAGAAGTACTGGCCGATTCATGATGGTTTATGGCAATATATTATCGCGATAAAACTTCTTGTTTCAGAATCTCTAGCGGAATATAGCGATATCAAACAGGCGTTAGAACTATATCGACCAAAAAATCATTTTGGCACCAACAAAAAGAATAGCTACTCTATTTATATTCAACCAATTGACGAATATGACCAAGCAAAAAACACTGCAAACCTCAAGCTAGCAATGTTGTTAGCGAGAACACATAATTGCATTTTATCAGTACAACTCCATAAAGTTATCGGCGTAGAATAAAGTCCAATGTAACAATTTAGTTGCATAAATGATACAGTCAAAATAAAAAAACTCTAATAATAAAAAAATATACTACAATCATTAAGTCATTGTACTATATACTACTCTGTGTATTCAGTAGTTCTGGATACTGAAAATTATAAAACAATTTATATATAAAGAAAAAAATGAAACTAGTTTCTTGTGTATTAGCAGCTGCTCTTGCTGTTTCTTCTGTATCTTTCGCATGCGCTAGCAGCACTCCTGCTGCAACTGATAGCGCAATGACCAAAGAAACAACCACTACAGCAACTGTAGAAGGTAAAGATGGTGTGAAAAAAGTTACGACAACTACAAACACAACTTCTTCAAAAGAAACAGCTGCTGAAGAAAAAACTGAAAGCAAATAAGCTGTTAGTATTAGCTACTATTTTGCGACCAAATAAAGAGACCAGATATATAAAAGCTATTTAGAACTTCAAAATTCTAAACTCTATCTTTTTATTTGGACCGCAAGTAGTTGCTAGATTGAGCTGCAGAGAGTAAATCAGCTCTTTATTCATTGAGATCGGAAGAGCGTC
>CALKVD010000023.1 GCA_937996615.1 uncultured Rickettsiales bacterium
ATTCATGGCGCGATAAAATGACCGGCGAGAAGAAAGAAAAAACCGAATGGCATAAGGTTGTAGTTTTCGTACCACAGCTAGTACAAATTATTAAAAGTTATATCAAAAAAGGGAGTAAAGTGTATATTGAGGGTTCCTTACAAACACGCAAATGGCTTGACCATGCTAACGTTGAGAAATTTGTGACTGAGATCGTCTTACAATCTTATAACAGTACTCTTGTATTGCTCGACAACAGTTCAAGCAGCAAGGATGCAAGCTACGATATGAATAACTCCAGCAATAGAATGGGGGAAGCACCATCAGCACCAAGCACCTATTCAGTTGAAGATTTGAACGATGAAATTCCATTTTAGTTTTAGCTTTTATTGTAAAATTTTATATTAAAATAACATGTTAGCCTAATATTATTCTATTGTCAGGTTACGTTATTTACTCTCTAGTTTGGGATAGAAATTCTATTGGTTAAAAATATTAGTAATAAATTGTTGTAAACAATTTATTACTAATATTTTTAACCCCCCATGTATTTCACCCAAAAAATGATAAAATTTTCAAATCACTATATACTAAAATTTGTTATCTTATTAGCGCCTTTAGATCTTTTTAAAAATTTCAAATTAATCAATTTTCTATGACCAAGCTACCAGCCAGTGACCAAATTTCACAGCTTCAAGCAGAAGAAGCATTTAAAATCATTCTCCAATATATAGGAGAAGATACAGAACGGGAAGGACTAAAAGAAACTCCTAAAAGATTTATAAATAATTTACAAGAATATTTTCAAGGTTATAGCAAAGATCCCAAAACTATTTTAAAAAACACTTATAAAGAAACTGCTTCTTATGATGGGATGGTTGTCTTGAATGATATAGAATTTATTTCCCATTGTGAGCATCATTTTTTACCTATAGTTGGCAAAGCTTGCGTAGCTTACATCCCAGATAATAAGGTTGTAGGAATTAGCAAATTAGCTAGGTTGGTTCACGTATATGCCCAACGCCTTCAATTGCAAGAAAGGATGAATTCCCAAATAGCTCGAGCGATCAATGATATATTACAACCCAAAGGTGTTGCAGTTGGCATTGTAGCTCGCCATTATTGTATGTCAAGTCGTGGAGTTAAAACTTTACAAAGCTCCATGACTACATCAATGTTTTTAGGGACATTTGACAATAATGATCATTTAAAAAATCAATTTATTGGTTTTTTAAACAAAATTGAATTATAATAGTTTTATATCCCTCAATATATTGCAATAACTATGGAACAATCGAATATAACAATTGTAGTTAATTTATCCCTAACTATTTGCTTTCAAGTCAATTTGGTGATGTAATGAATACAGAAAAGTTTATAGTGGGATGCGAGGAATGGTGCAACTTGCCCGATATGGGTATTCCAGCAATTAAAGCTAAAATTGATTCTGGCGCCAATGTTTCAGCGTTACATGCTTTTAATATTACAACATCTTGGGATGGCGCTACGGAATATGTTAATTTTTCCGTTCACCCAATCCAAAATACCAGACATGTGGTCGTACAATGCAAAGTACCTATCGCAGCAAGAAGAGTTGTTAAAAGCTCCAACGGCATACCTGAAAATAGGATTATTATAGTTACCCCTCTGAAAATAGGTGGTAAAACTTGGGACATAGAAATTAGTCTCACTAACCGTGATAGCATGGGCTACCGGATGTTGCTTGGGAAGGAGGCGATGCGGCAATATATGCTAGTTGATATGTCACTTGAATCAGCTTTGGGTGATATTAACTATAATGAACTACAGTCTTACTATACCGTACATTCCGTACAAAATAAACCGCTACATATAGGAATACTTGCCTCTAACCCCAATTTATATTCTAACAGAAGAATAATTGAAGCTTGTGAAATGCGCGGCCATCAAGCAACTTTCCTCCAAATAAAAAATTGCTATATCCATATAGGACAAAATGGTCCTACAATTTTCCACCGCAAACTTGGAGAATTACAAAATATTGATGCCGTCATTCCACGACTCAAACCTTCGATGACTTTCTATGGCTGCGCCTTAACTAGACAATTTCAATCTATGGGTGCTTTTTGTTTAAACGGAGCAAATGCAATTGCTAATTCACGCGATAAACTAAAATGCCTCCAAATCTTATCTACAAGAGGAATGCCAATGCCAGCAACAAGCTTTGCTAGCTCCCCTCTAGACACATGTCGCTTGATCGAAGCAGTTGGAGGAACTCCAATAATCGCCAAACTCCTCGAAGGAACCCAAGGCAAGGGGGTTGTGTTACTTGACAATCTTGCTGCAGCCGAAAGCGTCATAAGCGCATTTAAATGTATGGAAGCCAATATATTAGTACAAGAATTTATCAGTGAAGCGAACGGTGAGGACATCAGGTGTTTTGTTGTTGGCGGTAAAGTTATTGCCGCGATGAAACGCAAAGCAAAAGAAGGTGATTTCCGTTCTAATTTTCATCTCGGCGGCACAGTTGCTCCAGTCAAAATCAAAAAAATAGAAAGAAAAATTGCCGTTACCGCAGTAAAAATGATGGGATTACACGTTGCCGGAATCGACATGGTTAGAGCCAAAGACGGCCCTAAAATATTAGAGGTTAATTCATCTCCAGGCCTAGAAGGAATAGAAAAAGCAAGCGGCTTAGACATTGCAACCAGCATGATCTTATGCATAGAAAAAAATGTCTATGGCTGTAAGAAAAAATTGAATCAGACGACATAATTGTGATACTAAAATATGATAACGAGATAATACTACAGCATTAGATTGGATTACTCTAGTAACGCATGGCTAATTTTATAAATTGGCTAGAAAACCTTGTTGGATATTTCTGTTTCCAGCAACAATCAAAATTACGCTATCCCAACTTCCTTTGGCAAATGTTACGGATCCCATCAACAAATTCTACTGCTAATGCAACAAATGGTCGTGGGGGTTTAAATTAATTCAATCAAATTCTCAAGAAAAATATTGGGGATCGACGTCTATTCTGAGGGTAACTTTTGCTGAGATTTGTGTGGGATAAATCCAAGCTGCTAATAGTTTTTGGATATTAACATTAAGATCGGCGCATACTATAAAACGATAACGGTAACTCCCCCGAATCTGTAACATTGGAGCAGCAGCAGGCCCCAAAACCAAGCATGATTTAGTGTTTTCCGGCATTGTTTTACGCAAACTATCCATTGTTTTTTGCACCACTAATTCATCATAGCCACTACAAGTCACAATTGCCATTCGGCTAAAAGGAGGCATATGAGCCGCAGCTCGATTTTGCAATTCAGTTTCGATAAATTGATCCTGATTATAGAGCGCAAGATCCCTCAAGATTTGCGACTTTGGTTCAATTGTCTGGAGAACAACTTCACCTTGGAGATTATCTCTCCCGGCCCTACCAATAACTTGGTATAATAGCTGGTAAGTTTTTTCGAGAACTCTGATATCAGCAGAAAGATAACTAGGGTTTGCGTTTAAAACTATTACCAAATGGAGATTAGGAAAATTCAATCCTTTAGCTAAGATCTGGGTACCGATTATGATATCAACATCTTGGTTAATGATATTAGAAATTATACTAGTAGCTTCTTTTTGTGATTTGACATGATCGCTTGTAATCGTAGCGATTTTAGCTTCAGGAAAAAGTTTGCTAACCTCTTCTTCAACTCTCTCAACACCGGCACCATAGAGAATTGTATTACCATTTTCTTGATCATTGCATTCTGAGCAATTTTTGACATATTGCGATGCAAAACCACAATAATGACATTGCATTGTATTGTTTTTTTTATGATACACCAACCAAAATGAGCAAATTTTACATTTAGCTTTATTACCACAATTTGGGCAAAATATTATTGGCGAATAGCCCCTTCGATTAACAAAAATCAACACCTGTTTTTTTTGTTCTATTGTTGCCTTAATTTTGGCGATTGATGTTGGATGGAGAGAGGAATTTTTATTATTATGCTGCATATCGACAATCACAACATTTGGGAGCAAAACCCCAGTATATCTGCTATATAATCGATGCATTAGGTACTTTCCAAGCTTTGTGTTATGTACTGTTTCAATCGAAGGAGTAGCTGACGAAAGAATCAGCGGTATTTTTAAGATATTACCCAAAACCACTGCCATATCCCTAGCGTGATATATCACTCCCTCATCTTGTTTAAACGACCCATCATGTTCTTCGTCGATAATAATCAATCCTAAATCGGCAAATGGCAGAAACAACGCACTTCTTGCTCCAACAATAAAACGAATTTCACCCCGAGCTACCCCCTGCCATACTTGATATTTTTGAGCCGGTGACACATCAGAGTGCCATTGAAACAGAGGACCAACTTTTTCTCGAAATCTCGTCTCAAGCTGGGTTGTTAGCAAGATCTCTGGAGCTAGAATCAAAACTTGTTTACCGGAATATAAAACTTCCTGCGCCACCCTTAAATAAACTTCAGTTTTCCCAGAACCAGTAACACCATTAATCACATTAACTTTAGGATTATCACCATCAGGTAAAGAAAAAGATCGCAATATATCGTCTGCAACTTTTTGCTGCGATTCTGATAGTACTATGCTATCACGTTGCAAATAATCTTCTGTCGTTTGTAATAATCGCTCTCTAACTTTTCTTGGTTCTTTGTTATAATATTTCAACAAGGTTGATAGCATCATTTTTAATACCATCCCTTTTGGTACCATGTTATAATTTGCGACCCAGTTAAGGAAATCAATCAATTTTTTAGACATGGGAGAAAAATCTAATAGTCTTGTTATGTGCTTTAGGGTATATTTTTTACTCTTTTCTTTATAATTGAGATTATTGTCTTCTGAGGCGGGATTTTTTCCTTGGTTATTTGCCTCAAGCTCAAAATTCTCTTCAAACAGAACAGATTTTATCACAACACCTAAGGTTTCACCTTTGCGAAATGGAACCACAACAATTTGACCTGGAACGCAAATCTGATTACTCAAATAGGTCAGTTCATGGTTAATCGCTAATGGTAGCAGTACTTGAACTTGGTACATTAAACTCAACCTATACTAGAAACAATTAATATAACCCATACCATCTATCACCCCCAATCGAACTACTCTACCCCTAGTTGCAAATTACCGATAGTGTGGATCAAAAACGCATATTGTTCTGCGACTTCCCGAACCAAAGCATATCGCCCCGAATTGCCACCATGTCCCGCATTCATATTAGTTTTAAGCAATATCACACTATCCTGGTTGATATTTTTTTCACGAATTTTTGCTACCCATTTTGCCGCTTCCCAATAACCAACTCTGGGATCAGTTAAGCCAGTTGTTGCAAAGATATGGGGATACTTTTGTGATATTACGTTATCATAAGGTGAATATGACATAATATAATCAAAGTGCTCTTTAGACGCTTCCGGATTACCCCATTCTTGGTATTCTCCAGGAGTAAGCGGCAAACTGCTGTCCAGCATGGTATTCATAACATCAACAAACGGAACATCAGCCAACACCGCGTTAAACAAATCTGGTCGCAAGTTAAGACAAGCTCCAACCAGCATTCCTCCGGCACTACCACCATGGATTGCAATCCGCCCAACTGTGCCATACTCTAGCTCCAACAATTTTTCCGCAACATCAATAAAGTCAAAAAAAGTATTTTTTTTATCGAGCATTTTACCATTTTCGTACCATTCTTCACCCAAATCATCCCCACCTCTAATATGAGCAATCGCATAGGTAAATCCAAGATCAACCAATGGGATAATATTAGGTCTGAACGACGCTGGAATCGAGATGCCATAAGAGCCATAGCCATAGAGCAACAGGGGTTTTTGGTTTATTGCATCTGTTTGTTGACAAGTTATTTCCTTTTTGTTATGGCGATCAGCTTGATTATGAATCTGGTGATTATATAAAACCGACACCATAACTTCTGTTCCGTCTCTCGCAGTAATTGCCAACCTCTCAACGGTATAGCGAGAACTATCAAAAGTTTTTGGGACTTTTTGTTTTTTTACTATATTCGTTTCCAAACTCCCAAAATCCAGCTCCCTTATTTGCGGCGGAGTTCTGAGCGAACTATAGTAGTATCTTAACCTAATAGCGCTATATGAAGTAAAAACAACCTCGGCGTAATAAGCCGGGTCATCAAATTGGATCGTATGTTGTAAATTGAATTCGTTTTTTTGGTTTTCCCCTTTTTCCTTATGTTCCTTTACTTTATATACTAACAATTGAACTAATCCATTCTCCTTAGCAGTAACCACGCAATGATCTTGGAACATTGTCATATTAACCAAATATCTTTGTTTATTATGCGGGATCAGTTCCTCAAAATTTTCGGTTTGCCAATTATTTGCCAACAAACTATTGATTTTAACCCTAGCTAATCTAAAATTATTTCCCTGGTCATTCAGCAGAATATAAAAATTATCGCCAAGATGACTGACATCATAGCGGCAGTTTGCAGCCCTACTCATAGTTAGATTCAACTTCATCGTTTGATCCTTAGCGTTGATCCAGAATATTTCGTGCGAGTCACTACTCGAAGATTTGATGAAGATATATTCCCTGCTTTCACTGAGCCAAATACTAACACTAAAAGCTTCATCCTGTTCGTCATAGATCAGTTGATCGGTGGAATGATTATCAGCAAAACTTCTTGCAACCAAATCACTATCCATCAAATTATTGCCATCTAAGCAGTTATTTAGCGTAATATCATGGTATAACACCCTCTGCGCCCGCCATTGCTCATTGGCGGGAATATAGAAAAATCCTGAGCAATCTTGCCGCCAGACAACTTCCCCCATCGTATTTTCAATTCTAAGTTGTGGCGCTTGATTATTACACAAATCTTTTAGATAGATATCATATCGCTCATCTCCCTTATAATCAATACTATAGGCAACTAGTTGCTGGTTAGCACTAACCCTAACACAACCAATTCGGCAATATTGCTGGTTTAGAGCTAGCTGGTTTTCATCAAGAAAAATTTCCTCTTTGGCATCTAAGCTTTGGTATTTCCTACAATGCATCCAATATTGTTGCCCGGCTTCAATTCTTTTATAGTAATAATAGCCTTGATCTAAATATGGTACAGTATAATCATCCTCATTGATAAATTCCCGCATCTTTTCCTCCAAAGATTCAACTGCTTTTAACCAAGGAGCAAAAACATTTTCAG